>JBDSLD010000367.1:0-2905 GCA_039916545.1 Ferruginibacter sp. | reverse complement strand
GTGGGTAATTACATCTTTCACACCACCAACGTTGGTAGAAACAACTGGTTTATAGGCAGCTTGTGCCTCAATCAGAGAAACAGGTGTGCCCTCATTGTAAGAAGTAAGCACCACGATATCAAGTCCGGCCAGCACCTGGTCGATCTCCATTTCCCAGGAAGTAACTACAATATCTGTTTTTAATTTGGGATCTGTTAAAAAATAAGAATAACTGAGACCAAGGGACTCAGCTTTTTTCTCAATTGCCGGCAATGACTCGCCATCCCCAATTATCGCAAATCTTACTTTTTTGGTTGAATTCCTTTTAACCATAGAAGCAACTTCCACAAACATTTTATGATTTTTTATGGGAACGATCCTTCCGATTATTCCGATAATTATTTCATCCTTATCAAAACCGTACCTATTTCTGAAAAGGACTCTTTTATTATCCTGGTCGATCGAATATTTTTCTAAATTAAAACCTAACGGTATCATGAATATTTTACTGGCCGGGGCTATTTTATACACTTCGACCAGTTCTTTTCGCTGCAGATCGCTGATAGCTATAATGGCATTGGTTTTTTTTGCTAAAAACCGCTCAAATGAAACGATCAGCGACGACACCGCCTTGCTAAAATAAGAGTGAAATACATGACCGTGAAAGGTATGAACAATTACTTTTACCTTGCAGGAGCTCGCTGCCAGCCTGCCAATGGCACCGGATTTAGAAGCATGTGTATGAACAATATCCGGTTTATATTGCCGGATGATCTTTTTTATTTTGAAATAGGCTTTGATATCATTGATCGGTAGGATACTTCTTCTCATTTCTGTGATCTCAATAGGAGTAACTCCTTGTTCCCGCGCAATATATCCCGCATCTTTTTCCTGGGCATCCCGCCTCCCTACCAATAGCTTAGTCTCAAACTCAGGGTTCAGATGGGTAGATAAAAGCGTTACGTTCAATGAAGGGCCCCCAACGATAAGCCTGTTATGAATTCTAAGTATTTTATACATTGCAGCCGTAAATATAACTAATGTATGATAATATTTATTACCACATCACTTTATATTAGCTTTTATTGAAAATCTGCGAACGCTTTTTATTTTAAAGCAGGCTGCTAATTTTAATGTATTGTTATAGACGTGCGTAGAATCATTTTATATGAACTTAAAACAGGCAGCCCGGCAAATAATTTTTAACTGCGGTAACAATAATTATTACCATAATTTGCCTACCTTATTTCTTTAATTAAAAGATCCCGGTTGTTTATGAAAAAAAAACTTACTAATGCAGATGAAGCAATTGCCGATATACCCGACGGAGCAATTTTAATGCTGGGCGGATTTGGATTATGCGGAATTCCTGAAAATTGCATCCGGGCACTGGTAAAAAAAGGAACTATGCAGCTCACTTGTATTTCCAATAATGCAGGTGTGGATGATTTTGGCATCGGGTTACTGCTTCAGCAAAAACAGGTAAAAAAGATGATTGCTTCTTATGTAGGGGAAAATGCTGAATTTGAGCGGCAATTATTAAGTGGTGAACTGGAAGTGGAACTTATCCCGCAGGGAACTTTGGCCACCAGGTGTATGGCGGCAGGCTATGGTATGCCTGCGATATTTACTCCCGCAGGCGTGGGTACCGAAGTGGCTATCGGCAAAGAAGAAAGAATATTCAATAATAAATCTTATTTACTGGAGCTAGCTTTTGATGCGGATTTTGCGCTCGTAAAGGCCTGGAAAGGGGATGAAGATGGAAACCTTATCTACAGAGAAACCGCCAGGAACTTTAATCCTTTGATGGCAATGGCAGGTAAAATAACGATTGCCGAAGTAGAAGAGCTGGTTCCGGCAGGCAACCTTGATCCTGACCAGATACATACGCCCGGCATCTATGTACACCGGATATTCAAAGGACAGGACTATGAAAAGAGGATAGAACATCGAACAGTGAGAAAATTAGCTATTTAGCTAATGTGCTAATTTGCTAATTTTTTCACCACAATTCCTGTCTTAAATAAATTAGCACATTAGCTAATCAGCACATTATCAAATTAATAAGTATGCTCAACAAAAATCAAATAGCACAGCGCCTGGCCCGGGAATTAAAAGACGGGTATTATGTAAACCTGGGTATCGGAATACCCACGCTGGTAGCTAATTTTATACCGGAAGGCCTGAATGTCACATTGCAAAGCGAAAATGGATTATTGGGTATGGGGCCATTTCCTTTTGAAGGACAAGAGGATCCGGACCTGATCAATGCAGGCAAACAAACGATCACTACACTCGCCGGGTCCGCTTTTTTTGACAGCGCCATGAGTTTTGGCATGATACGGGCCGGTAAGGTAGACCTTACAATATTAGGCGCCATGGAGGTAAGTGAAAAGGGCGATATTGCCAATTGGAAAATTCCCGGCAAGATGGTAAAGGGTATGGGGGGGGCTATGGACCTGGTGGCAAGCGCAAAAAACATTATGGTGGCAATGATGCATACCAATCCAAATGGTGAATCGAAATTGCTGCCGGCCTGTATTTTACCACTTACCGGCGTTGCTTGCGTAAAAAAAATAGTAACGGAATTGGCGGTGATCAACATAACTTCTGATGGATTTATCTTATTGGAAAGGGCGCCGGGTGTTAGCGTAGAAGAGATCATTGCGAAAACAGCTGGCAAACTGATCGTTGAAGGGGAAATACCCGAAATGACCATATAAACGTTCAAGCCACCCGTATTACTCGCAAAATCATGACTTATTTGAAGTTGAAAATCAATCAATGGTTTCAACCCTTTTTTGAACAATAGTATAAAATGTATATTGCAACATCTAAAAATAACCGATGAAATACCTTCCTTTAAACGCTGAACTGTTTGTTGAAAACCGAAAACGCTTTGTGGAAAAAATGGATAATCAATCCA
>JBDSLD010000366.1:0-6837 GCA_039916545.1 Ferruginibacter sp. | reverse complement strand
TGGTTAAAAATGAATTGAGGGTTAGCAGCGTGGTATCCACCAGTTTTTGTGTAAATGGATTGAACTGGAACTTACCCGTAGCGATGTCTTTTTTCAAGATCTGCAATGATGAAGAGGTACTCGATCTGCTTATTAATTTCTTGAGTCCCGTGGCCTTAGTGACATTAATAACCGCTCTCGGATTAAGCTCTAGGCTATAATTGAATTGAACATAATTGGCTTTTACAAACTGGTTGGTAGGTGTATTAACACGTATGTATTTTCTCTGGTCAGGAAACAACGCGACCTCGAACTCATTTAGCTCTTTGATGCCATTGCTGTCATAATCGTTCCACGTATATTCCCCCTGCCCTGCCGGCACTTCTACAAAAGTAAATTCTCTTTTTTGTTCCTGCCCCGCGCCTACTTCGTATAACACATTGCCCGTTAAAAGCCCCTTCCATTCGTTTACGAAATACTCGGCCCTGCCCAACAGGCTTTCGTCGGCCCTTTGCTGACTTAGTTGTGCATTAAAAATCTGTAATTTTCGATAGGTTGCATTCAGTTTCAACTGGTGCTTTTCACTCTTCAATAACTCTGTGAAAAAATTGTAATTATCACTTCTGTTGGCTTTAACAAGGCCCTTACCCAACGGATAAAGATCATTCCTGGTAAAATAAGTAATGCCCCATTTATTCAGCTTTGCTTCATCAGACTTTACATAGGCCTGCCAAACATTAAAGGCAAAACTAAAAGGCGTAAGTGTATCGGCTATCTTGTAATGTTGTTCGTTGTGCTCGGCCGAATAATTTACCCCGACCTGGATATTATGATACTTAGGCAGCACCTTACTAACGTCAATGGTTGGCCGCAAATAAGTTCCTTTTTGCAAAGGTGTGTTATTAGTGGTAAGGCTTATCACGTTGGTGATCTTAAAACCTTTTACCATTGTATAGAGCTCGAGCCGGTGGCGGAAGCCATTGAACTTGTCGCTCCGGTTATAATTGATCAAATCATATTTTAGCCTGTTACCGGTTGTATCATTTAGTTTGAAGCCAATATTGGATAACCGTTCATCTGCTGGCGCTATCTCATAAGGAAGGCTCCAATCACGGTTAAATTCTACATTTCTTAACCGTTCCAATGGCTTAAAACGCTTTTGCACATACTCGTATCCTGCGGTAGTTTCTAACAGCATTGGTCTTTTCAGGAGCCGCATTGCCTGGGCTTCTTTTACAAACTGGAACTTTGCCGCCACGGCGTTGTCATTGGATTTATTTTTAGCAGAAAAAAGATTGATATCATATTTACTGGCGGCAAATTCAGCTTTAATTCTTGTTTTTTCATTTAATGAATATTCTGCTCCAACAGTCACTATTTGCTGTTTCTTCGGCGTCACCAGAAGCACGACCGGTTGCCAGTCGCCCTGCCGGATATTGTTGGCATCCGGCTGTACCCATTTAAATACTTTACCATTGGTCGCGTTAAATAATTGCACATAATTCCCTTTTCCGGCACCGAGGTAAGAGAAGCCAACATTATACAATGTGTCTGCGGGATTATCTGAATAAACAAAAATGGAATCACGCTGGTTGGTATTGTAAAATACTTCCGCTTTTTTGTATAATATTTTACCTGTCGCAAAAGTATCCCTGGTGGCTTCCATATAAAATGCGGTATCAATGCCATCGCCTACATCTGCCAAAAATTGCTTTTGGTTAACATCCAGCGTTTGATTGATGGCGGAATTTTTTGCATCCTGGTTAGAAAAAGCCGCAACACTAACGAGTAATTTATTATTAAAATTTATTTCATTATTTACATAAATATTTGAATTTAAAAAATTACGGTCCGCATATTCAAATTCAACCTGTATGCGCTTGTCTTTGGTTACCATGCGCTTAGGCGTAAACGTTAGCTCTGCCGTATTATAATTGATCACATAATCCTGGTCCTCGCCGCGCTGCAATAATTCTCCATCCATAAAAACCCTTTCCGTACCAGCGAGGATCGTAAAATACAATTCATTGTTGGCGCCCTGCAGCCGGTATGGTCCCTGGTTCCCTTCCTGCGGCACTAAAATATTGCGGGTAAATTTTCCTTTGGCCACTGAGCCGCTCATCAATAAAGAGTTACTGATTTTTTTACTGATCTTATTTTCTGTAATAAATGAAACACCTTGCAGTCGCTTATAAAAATTAAGGAAATAATTTTTGCTTTGACGGATATCGATATCTCCAAAGTTGATCTGCCAGCCACGCTTTTTTACCTGTAGAAATACCCGGTCGAAATCACGCAGGTCCTGGGTATTGCCATCAGGTTGTATGGGAATATTGTTATCGGTAACTGCAGCAGTTAATTCCAGGCTATCACCGATAAATCCATTCAATTGCAGGTTGAGGCTGGAGTTCAATACGGCATCCTGGCTGTTTCCAAAAGCAATGCCGCGACCAAAACTTCCATTGTAATTGATGTCGCCAAAATCGAATAAAGCATTTTTTTGTTTGTTCCTGCTCCGGTATACGAATGGTTTTTCCATTATAAAATTGTTACGTACGCTATCATAATTCAATCGGCGCGCTACGGCATTTAATTTATAGGGAAACACCCGATAGATGGCCTTGACACTATCCAAACCGGAGGGTTTAATGAGCCATAATAAAGTGGCGTTCACTTCATCGAGGTTATACTGGGATGGCAGCACATTCAATATACGGAAAGTGCCCGGCACCAGGCTAAGACTATCGATCCTGATAATGCCGTTTATGACAGGTACACTTTTATTTCGGAGATTGGAAAGCGTCGACGGATTTATTTGTGCCATCGAAAATTGCACGCAACAAAGAATAAACAGCAGTAAATATATCCTTACCAGTTTCAAGTCAGTATTTTAAAACAGTTGAATAAAGTCAGCATGCTGGTTAAAAGCATATTTGTACCAGGTAATCTTTTTGTCATTGCGGTTAACTTATACCCGGTTGTTGCGCATTGCCTTTGTATAGCTGATTTTCCAGGTATCCCGTCATGATGCACTAACCTGTCCCCTGTCTTATCATTCCTTTGCTGAAACGATAATTGACTATCAACGAAAGCAAACCAAGCTTGCCATCTTAAGTTCCGAAGTTAGCATTATTGTATAAGACCGGGGAACCCTGGTTTTTGCTGCAACGTTCTGAAAGCCAAGAAAAGTTCAACAATTATCACAACTTTAAAAATTGAAAAACTTAACCCCTATGGAACGCCTTCTGTCTTAAAATATTGGTTTTACTACAAATAAAAAACCTTCCGGAAAGGAAGGTTTGCAATTATATCCGTAGCAAAAATCTATGATTCCGTGCTTAAGCCAGCTGATAAATATTCTCTGTTCATACGGGCGATATTTGATACAGAAATACCTTTCGGGCATTCCGCTTCACAGGCATAAGTATTGGAACAATTACCAAAACTCTCTTTATCCATCTGGGCCACCATATTTAAAACCCTTGATTCTCTTTCAGGGGCGCCTTGCGGTAATAAAGCCAGTTGGGATACTTTAGCGCTTACAAATAACATTGCACTACTATTTACACAAGCTGCAACACAAGCTCCACACCCAATGCAAGCTGCTGCCATAAAAGCATCATCCGCATCTTTCTTATCGATGGGCAGCGAATTGGCATCAACTGCATTACCGGTATTTATGGAAATATATCCGCCGGCCTGGATCACCCTGTCGAATGAGCTGCGGTCAACCACCAGGTCCTTGATTACAGGGAAAGCCCTGCTGCGCCAAGGTTCCACGACGATCGTATCGCCGTCATTAAAGGCGCGCATGTGCAACTGGCAGGTAGTATTGTTTGTCCAGGGGCCATGTGCACGGCCGTTTATGTACATACTGCACTGTCCACAGATCCCCTCGCGACAATCATGGTCAAACGCGATCGGGTCATCGCCTGCCACGATCAACTGCTCATTCAACACATCGAACATTTCAAGAAAAGACATTTCAGAAGAAATATCTTTTACCTGGTAAGTTTCTAATGTTCCAGCAGCTTTACCATTTTTTTGACGCCAAACTTTTAGCGTCAGGTTCATATTGTAATGTTCCATATTATATTGATCTGTGTGAAATTATATTCTTTTATAATTGCTGTATTCAAAAGGCCGCCAGCCAAATTGTTGTGATAAAAAATAAAGCAGCCGGTGTTTGAAATTTTTAAAATTCTTTTTTTTAATATCCGGGTCAAATTTCCAATCTTCTTTCTCCACCAAAGCTTTCATCACCAAAGGATGCGTGCCCTCAAACAATGTGACGGAATCGATGTTTGAATAATCAAACTGGTTGCTTTTTTTTTCCAATTCGTTTCTCCACTGGTCATGTTCATTTTTAGGTACCCAATGCTGACCGAAATCTTTATATTTTTGAAACATGGTGACCGGGTTGCGAACCCAGCCATAATGATAAATATACGCATCAATTAATTTCACCCGTAATTTTCTTCCATCCTTAAATCTAAATCCCTGCGCGTCCCTGTAACTCCTGATGCTCCTGTTATTTTTTATAACACGTATCTCTTTTGAATACCAGCTTCTGCCATCGCCTTCAAAACGATAACTACCATAAAAATGCCGGTAGTGAAATAACAACCCTTCCACCTGCGAATCGTCCTGGTATTTTTCCATGGCTGCGATGATGACAGCATGGTACTTTTCATGCACCGCTTCATCCGCCTGTATGTAAAAGAGCCAATCGGCATCCGCTGCGGTTGCATCCAATGCCTTGTCTGTTTCTACCGCCAATATTTTTCCGCCGGCTCTCAAATCTTTATCCCAAACAGAACGAATTATTTTTATTTTATCCGAATTGACAGAGGCTATTAATTTGTCAGTCTCATCTTCCGAATCACCCAGGCATACCACCATCTCATCAACAACAGGTAAGATCGAATTAATAGATTCTACTACCGGGTAACCATACTTTACGGCATTTTTTACAAAAGTGAAACCACTTACTTTCATTGTATTTGTTTACCCAAAAGAAGATCAATGATCAGCCAAATATATTTTTTAACAGGTTTATCCGTTATTTATAACTCCGCTGCGTTGGTTTCACAATTTCAAACTCAAGCGGCTCCTTATTTAATTGCCATTCACTTTCACCTTTATATTCCCAGGCAGAAACAAAACTAAAGTTTTCATCATCCCGTTTTGCTTCGCCTTCTTCCGTCTGTGATTCTTCCCTGAAATGACCACCACAACTTTCATTTCTTGTAAGTGCATCGAGGCACATCAACTCCCCCAGTTCTATAAAGTCAGCTACCCTGCCCGCCTTATCCAGTTCCGGGTTCATGCTGCTCACGTCACCGGGTATACGCACATCGCTCCAGAATTCTTTTTTCAGTTGTTGTATTTCCACGATGGCTTCCTGTAAACCTTTTTCATTGCGTGCCATGCCGCATTTATCCCACATGATCTTACCAAGTCTTTTGTGGAAGCTCTCAACTGTCTGCGTGCCTTTAATATTCATCAATGTATTGATCCTGCTGCTTACCGCACCTTCAGTTTCTAAAAATGCCGGGTGATCAGTAGAGATGGCGGCAGTGCGGATCTCATCTGCCAGGTAATTTCCTAATGTGTATGGGATTACAAAATAACCATCTGCCAATCCCTGCATCAAGGCGGATGCGCCGAGGCGGTTAGCTCCATGATCGCTGAAATTTGCTTCACCCAGGGCATATAAGCCTTTGACGGTTGTTTGCAATTCATAATCTACCCATAGCCCGCCCATTGTATAATGCACAGCCGGGTATATCCGCATCGGCATTTCGTAAGGATTCTCACCGGTTATCTTGTCATACATTTCAAACAGGTTACCATATTTTTCCTCTACCACTGCTTTCCCCAGTCTTATGGCCTCTGCTTCACTTGCAGTGGTATTTCCCTGTTTTCCTAATTCTATTCTACCATACCTGACGATCGCGTCTTTAAAATCAAGGTAAACGGCCAGCTTCGTGGTGCCTACACCGTAACCTTCATCGCATCTTTCTTTCGCCGCCCTGGAAGCCACATCGCGTGGTACCAGGTTCCCGAAGGCCGGGTATCTTCTTTCTAAGTAATAATCTCTTTCATCTTCCGGTATATCGACCGCTTTACGGTTATCGTCTTTTTGTTTTGGTACCCAGATACGTCCATCATTCCGCAAACTTTCACTCATTAAGGTAAGTTTACTTTGATAGTCGCCACTCACCGGGATACAAGTTGGATGGATCTGCGTGAAACATGGATTACCGAAAAAAGCACCTTTTTTATGAGCTTTCCAGGCTGCCGTTACATTACATCCCATTGCATTGGTACTTAAATAAAATACGTTGCCATATCCCCCGCTGCATAATAATACGGCATGACCGAAATGCCTTTCCAACTCACCAGTCACTAAATTACGTGCGATAATTCCGCGTGCTTTCTCTTCGATCATTACTACATCCAGCATTTCATGGCGGGCGTACATCTGTACATTGCCAAGGGCGATCTGTCTTTCCAATGCGCTGTATGCACCCAACAATAACTGCTGACCGGTTTGTCCGGCTGCATAAAAGGTCCGTTGCACCTGGGTTCCGCCAAAACTACGGTTGCTTAATAAGCCGCCATACTCTCTTGCAAAAGGAACGCCCTGTGCAACACATTGGTCTATGATTGAATTACTCACTTCAGCCAGGCGGTGCACATTGGCCTCCCTTGCCCGGTAATCACCACCTTTTACAGTGTCATAAAAAAGACGGAAAACTGAGTCTCCGTCATTCTGATAATTCTTTGCCGCATTGATCCCGCCCTGTGCCGCAATGCTATGCGCACGGCGGGGACTGTCCTGGAAACAAAATG
>JBDSLD010000365.1:0-5009 GCA_039916545.1 Ferruginibacter sp. | reverse complement strand
TAAAAATGCCGGCCTGTATTGAATTATAGAAGATAGCAAACTTGTAAATATTCCCCGGGAAGTTCAGCATATGAAGAGTAAATTATCCTGAATGGGGTTTTTACGATTGTAAATAAGGTATTTAACTTCGCTTCCGCCGGCAATTTTTACTGGCATAACGTGGAAAAAGTTCATTGCTGGTATGTGGCACAAGTGAGTGACACAACGATGATGCCATGAAAAACAACTGCTTGTCAAACAAGTCTTGCCTTCCTGGGTCACTTTCCACTTGTAGTTTTACTTGCGGAATTTTACGATAAACAGGCCCATGATTTCATCCAGGTTAGATCAATACTGTACATTTACCAGGAATAGTCCCTGCGGCGGTACAGAAAAGTCGGCGTTTGAACTGTCCCGGCTTTGTATGATCTTCTGAAATTGGTCGATCGATATTTTGCCGGTACCTACCTTTAGCATGGTACCGACGAGCCCCCTTACCATACCCCGGAGAAACCGGTTTGCCATTACTGTGTAAACAAAAATATCCTGCTCCATGCGCCATTCGCTCTTTAATATATTGCAGTTGAATGTACTTACCTGGGTATTACGCTTGGAAAACGTAGTGAAATCATTGTGCGCGGTGATGGCACCCGCAGCTTGATTTAATAATCCGATATCAAGCTGATACGGATAATAATATGCCCTGTCCGATTGAAAAGGGTCCTTTTGCTGGTAGACATAATACCTGTATTCCCTGCTGACCGCGTCGAACCTGCAATGGGCTTCATTTGCAACACGGTAGATCCTTTTAACCACAATGTCATCCGGTAAAATTGCATTGAGGTTATAGACGATCCGGCTAAATTTTTCCGGAGTGTAACTATCAAGTATTTCGCTGTCGAAATGAAAATAATTGCTAAGCGCATGTACGCCGGCATCCGTTCTTGAAGATCCGGTTAGCGAAAATAGCTGCTTAAAAAAAATGCTCAGTGATTTTTCTATTTCAGCCTGGATTGAATTGGCATTTTGCTGGATCTGAAAACCCGAGTACTTTGTGCCCCTATAAAAAACCTCTATAAAATAGCGTGGCATTTAGTGACGAATCATTGATTGAAAACGATTGATATAATAAGTATCCGATAACTGGCTTTGAAGGGTGCTGAAGTTATGTGAATCGGATACAAATGGGTAAGCCATATCGAAAAAAGCATATTTGCCGGAATCTTTCAAAAATAAAACGCTTAAATTCTTTACCTGCTCAACGGTAAAACATTTTGCTTTAAATAATTTTTTTGCCAGTTTTATCATGTCGTCGTCGTTCTCCTCAGCCGCCATTTTTTTTCTCAGCTTCAAAAAGTCTTCCTCGGACGCAAGACTTTTGCAATCTGAATTGATCATTGGCGTTCTTTGAACAACAGGATCGGCGGGCTTTTGAACAGGCTTACCCATATCCGCTTTCACCGAATCTTTATTTCCAGGTACACTGGTTTCAACAGGTGGATTTTCTACTGGTTTTACCGGCGTTACCTTTGGTTCTTCTATCTTTTTTGGTTGTTCCTGTACTACCGGCGCAGTAGTTTTGTCGGCAGGAATGAATACCCTGATGGTATCTTTTTCTCCATTTATCTCATCAATAAAAATCATTTCTGTACCCTCCCCGTTTGTATTAAACAAACTGCGTGTGATCGACGACTTCAGTACAACCGGGACCTGCTCCTTTACGCTTCCAGTTTTTTCAACAGGCACTGTTGTTACGGTGGTATTTTTTACCGCACTATCCAATATAATTTTTGAATCCTCCTTTGGTAAATCTGCAGCCACCTGCTGCTGTTGTGTGGAATCCTTTTCTACTGATTCTGCCGGGATCACTTTCTCATCTTCTTTAACGGGTAACTTTTTTTCTTCTTTAACTATTTCTGTCTGCCTGATCGTAGAATCATTGACAACAGTGGATAGCATATTGGAAAATGCATCCGTTTTATTCACCACCAGTATGTTATTGACCTTTGCGGTGTCGCTTGTCATGATCATTGCCAAGGTCTGCAAATTGAATAACGCCCAACCTTTGCTTTCAAAATTTTTAAGCAAGTACCCGAGATCATTGTCACTGATTACACAAACCATATTCTGCTCAGTCCACTCGCTTTTAGGAAACCCAATTCCCAGGTTGTAGGAGCCATCTTTTAGTTTGGGCAATACCAGGTAGCCCGATACGGTGGAACTGTATAATTTTTTTTCAAGCTTGACGTAAAAAGGTTGTTTATTTTCTGTCTGGATATAAATAAAATGATTTTGCTGGGCTTTTATGCCGCTTATTGAAAAGAGAAAAAATACAAGAAATGCAAATTTTAAATGCTTCATGCGTCGGTATTGCTTTGATAGCAAAACTACTTATTATAGTTATCGATTCACTATTTAAGAAAAAATTCGTTTTGCTTTAACAGGACTAGCCCTATTTTTGCCGCTAAATTTAATTTTTGTATGAAGAAATTTCTCTTATTGATTGTGATTGTTGTTGGAGTTAATACTTTAAAAGCACAAACTGAAATTACCGTTAAAGACAGTGCCTGGAAAAAAATATATCGTGGAAGTTACGTAAAGATCAACGACCTCGTTCACACTAAACTGGAAGTAAAATTTGATTATTCCAAATCGTGGATGTATGGAAAAGCCTGGATCACTTTGAAGCCTCATTTTTATGCTACCGATTCATTGACGCTGGATGCCAAAGGGATGGATATTAAAGAAATAGCCATAATGAAAGGCACCGGCAAATCCACTTTAAAATATAAGTATGACGGGTTACAGTTATTTATAACGCTTGATAAAGTTTACAAAGGAGGTGAAAACTATACCGTTTATATCGATTACACTTCAAAACCCGATGAGCTGAAAGCAGAAGGCAGCGCGGCAATAACCGACGCTAAAGGGTTGTACTTTATCAACCCTACCGGTGAAGAGGTCGATAAGCCCATACAAATCTGGACGCAGGGTGAAACAGAAGCCAACAGCGTTTGGATGCCCACCATCGATAAGCCAAATCAAAAGTCAACTGAAGAAATCTATATGACGGTTCCGGCAAAATATGTAACGCTTAGTAACGGCTTGCTGATCAGTCAGAAAAAGAATACAGATGGTACCAGGACCGACTATTGGAAAATGGACCTGCCTCATGCGCCTTACCTTTTTTTTATGGGTGTCGGTGATTTTGCCATCGTAAAGGACAAGTACAAAAAAATGGAAGTTAGTTATTATGTAGAAAAAAAGTATGAGTCAGTTGCCCGGAAAATATTTGGCAACACACCGGAAATGATCGGGTTCTATGAGAAGATATTAGGTGTGCCTTACCAATGGCCCAAGTATGCGCAGATCGTAGGACGAGATTATGTAAGCGGTGCCATGGAAAATACATCAGCCACTTTGCACCAGGAAAGCGCCTACCAGAATGCAAGGCAATTGGTCGATGGAAATGGTTGGGAAGAAACAATCGCGCATGAACTTTTTCACCAATGGTTTGGGGATTTGGTTACGGCAGAAAGCTGGAGCAACCTGACGGTAAACGAAAGCTTTGCCAATTACAGTGAATATCTATGGGATGAATACAAATATGGGAAAGACTTCGCTGATGATCATAACCTGGATGATATGCAGGGGTATTTACAAAGCGGCGGTGATAAAAAAAACCTGGTACGCTACAACTATTCCAATAAGGAAGATATGTTTGATGCGGTGAGCTATAACAAGGGTGGGCGCATATTGCACATGTTGCGTAATTACGTGGGAGATGATGCCTTTTTTAAATCACTGAATAATTATCTGACTACCAATAAATTTAAAACGGGCGAGGCCGCACAATTGAGGCTTGCTTTTGAAGAAGTGACCGGGAAAGATCTCAACTGGTTTTGGAACCAATGGTATTATGGAAGCGGAAATCCGAAGGTGGATATCACTTATAATTACGATGCTACAGCAGGTAAGCAATATGTTTATATTAAACAAACACAGGTTAGTGACAAGGTGTTCAGGTTACCCCTTGCCATTGACATTTATACGGGGAAAGATAAAAAACGTTACAATGTATGGATGGAAAATAAAGCCGACACATTTGTATTTGACCAGTCCTCGAAACCCAGCCTGGTGAATGTTGATGCGGATAAAATATTATTGTGGAGCAAAACAGACAACAAAGCTCCTGAAGAGATGGTGTTCCAGTATAAGAGTGCACCGGGCTACTTAGATAGAAAAGAAGCACTTGATTATTTCACCACTAAAAACATGTCGGAACTGTTACTTGGCGTGAGTGATAAATATGCAGGCCTGCGTCGGTTAAGCATTGACCGGTTAGCTAAATCCAAATTTGCCACCGACCCGAAAGTTTTAAGTGAAATTGAAACTATAGCCGGTAGTGATAAAGATAAAAAGACGCGGGCTTCCGCGATAACTTTCCTCGCCCAAACGAAAGATGCGAAATACGAGTCGCTGTTTAATAAATTTGTCAGCGATTCCTCTTACAGCGTAGCCGGCGCGGCGTTGGAAGGACTAAGTGCATTGGCACCGGCTAAATCTTATGAGCTGGCAAAAAAATATAGCCTGGATGCAAAAGGCCTTCTGGGTGATGTGATAAGTTCGACATTAACAACCAATGGTACAGAGGCGGATTTTGATTTTCTCGCCAACCGCTACAATGAGGCGCCGCCAAGCCAGGAAAAAATAGAAAGTACAATTGCTTTTTGTGATTACCTGGTAAAAGTGAGTGATGTAGCTAAAATTAAAAAGGGAATTGATTATATAATCACTTTCAGGGGATTTATTCCTGAGCAATTCAGAAGTTTTACTGATGTAGCATTTAAGGCAGGGCTTGATAAAGTCGCCAAGGCAAAGCAGGGCGAGGTGGCGGAATACATCAAGCGTGTTTTTAAATAGGATTGGCTTTTAAAAGCTCCTGGCCAGGTAAAGGTTTTTTGTGATATCCTACGGCGTTTGAAACCTGGCTTCGGTTGTTGGTCGGCAGACACGACAACTGAGTGCCG
>JBDSLD010000364.1:0-19105 GCA_039916545.1 Ferruginibacter sp. | reverse complement strand
CTGGAACTTTAGATTCCCATGATATCGCCGAATTTGCTGCATCGAACGAAGGTATCACCAATGCAAAAAATCAAAATTAAATTCTTTCAGCAGCTGCTTAATTCGTAATTTTTTATTACCTTCGCCGTCCTTTCACAAGCAGCAGGGATGGTGCCCTGATGAATGTAGGTTAAAATGCTTTAGTAAATAATTTTGTAAAAGGAAAAACTTAATACAATGCCAGGTAAAAAAAGAACATACCAGCCCCATGTACGCAGAAGAAAACATGTACATGGATTTCGTCAACGCATGCAGACTGCCAACGGCCGTAAGGTTTTAGCAAGTCGCCGTAAAAAGGGCCGTGTAAAACTGACGGTTTCTGACGAACGTTTTGGTAAAAAATAGAATAAATTATCACCTGAAAGGGTTAATAAATATTTGCAGCTCTCCTTACGGAGGGCTTTTTTAATTTTGTATCAGTGGAGAAAAAAATACGATACACGTTAGGCAAAGAGGAACGGCTAAAAAGCCGCAAAACCATTGATCACCTTTTTAAAGAGGGAAAATCATTTTCTATTTTTCCTTTCAGGATATTGCATATTTTGGAAGTCAGGCAACCACTACCCGACAACGGGCTGATCAATGCCAGTCATAATTTGCAGGCAGGCTTTACTGTAAGCAGCCGTAATTTCAAAAAGGCAGTTGATAGAAACCGTATAAGGCGACTGATGAGAGAAGCATGGCGCCTGCAAAAAAATGAACTTGAGCTATTATTGGAATCAAACAATAGCAAGCTGGTTTTATTTTTTATTTATATTGGTAAAGAACTTCCGGAATATAGATTGGTTTATGAAAAAATAACAGCTGTTTTAAAGAAATTGAACAAAATAGCCGGAGAAAGAGGGTAAGCATTATACTATGAAGCAATTAGGATATATCCTGAGCCTGCCGTTTATTGGCCTTATCAAATTGTACCAGTTGATCATTTCTCCCTGGCTCGGTAATCAATGCAGGTACACTCCTACCTGTTCCCAGTATGGAATTGAAGCCTTACAAAAATATGGGCCAATAAAGGGTTTGTGGCTCACGATCAAAAGAATTGCCCGTTGTAATCCATGGGGCGGCCATGGGCCTGATCCGGTGCCGTGAGAAGATAGGTAGAATTAAAGCCGGTTATTTCAATTTTACCCGTACCGGTCCTTATGAACGGCTTCTGATTATAATTGATCTTGTTAACCCGGATATAATAACAAAGTAACAACCCAGAATTTTCGCCCCCCGAATCAATTACCTCATAAAAAAAGCTGCAATATTATATTGCAGCTTAAGTCTAAACTAGTCTTTTACTTATTTAAATCGCTTCGAAACGCTCAGATACTTTGGTCCAGTTAACCACGTTCCAAAAAGCAGCTAAATAATCGGGACGCTTATTTTGATATTTTAAATAGTAAGCGTGTTCCCAAACATCTACGCCCAATACTGGTTTCCCTTTTACTTCCGCTACATCCATCAAAGGATTGTCCTGGTTAGGAGTGGAAGAAATTTCAAGCTTGCCATCTTTAACGATCAGCCATGCCCAACCGCTACCGAACCGGGCCACACCTGCTGCTGCAAACTTCTCTTTAAAAGTATCAAAAGAACCAAACGCCGCTGTAATAGCATCCGCCAGTTTTCCGGAAGGCGTGCCACCTGCATTAGGCGCAAGGCTTTCCCAAAAAAAACTATGGTTCCAGTGACCACCACCGTTATTTCTTACTGCGGGACTAATTGTGCCTGCCACCGCTACTATTTCTTCAATCGATTTGCCTTCGTTCGGTGTACCTGCGATGGCTTTATTCAGGTTATCTACATAAGCCTGGTGATGTTTACCATGATGTATCTGCATGGTCAAAGTGTCAATATGTGGCTCTAATGCGTCATGTGCATAAGGCAGAGCCGGTAATGTGAATGCCATATTTGGTTTGTTTATTGGTTGAAAATGATTTAAAAAATTTATAATACAAAGTTAGTCGGGTTAGATGTAGTTGACAAATACAATGCCGTTTCATTTTTATGAAAGCATTATGAAATATTGACATAATAAATGTTTAATTTTTGCGCCATTCTTAAAACACTCATGCGAAATATCATCCTGTTATTGTTCTGCTGCATTGCTGTCACAGATTGTTTTTCCCAATCACAAAACAAGGAGGATAGCCTTAACATCACGCCCGGCGTAACTTTTAAAGCAAAAGAACAGGCACAAAATGCTATACAACCAGAATTGGCAATATATCCTAACCCTGCAAAAAACAAGATCACTATCCAGGTAAAAAATTTTAAACCAGGAATGGTTGCCGTAAAAATAATGGACACCAAAGGCAAACTGGTAAGGGAAGATATGCGCTTGCTTACAAACGGAAGTGAAGACATCATCATGTTCCTGATGTTAAAAGAAGGCATTTATTTTATCCTGGTAAGTGCTCCTGGTAAAACGGCCAGGAAGAAGCTAATAATATTATAAGATCAGTCGTTACAAAATCCCCCCATATCCCTTATTCCTTCTTACTTTAAAAAAATCTTTCATTAACCGGGCACAGTCATCTTTTAGAATGCCGGCGGTTAATATTGTTTTTGGATGAAAAGGGAAGTGATCGCCGGTAACTCTTTTATATCCATTTTTTTCATCCTCCGCCCCATACACTACCCTCCCGATCTTGCTCCAATACAACGCACCACAACACATCAGGCAGGGCTGAACCGTCACATACAAAACTGCAGCCGGCAAATACTTACTTCCCAGGAAATTAAAAGCGGCTGTCAATGCGATAATTTCTGCATGTGCGGTACTGTCTGTCAATTTTTCTACCTGGTTATAGCCTCTTGCTATAATATTATCATTCATTACAACAACAGCGCCCACCGGCACTTCTCCTTCATCAAAAGCTCTGCGGGCCTCGTTTAAAGCCATCCCCATATAATGTTCATCTGTCATGCCCCTTCATTTTACTAACTTGCTGCAAATTTACTTCTATGGCAGATATGAATCATTTATTATCCATGCGCCTATTTTTCGACAGCGGCACTACGAGGTCATACCTGTATAGAAAAGAGCAGCTCACCAAGCTTAAGAAAATCATTATTGCCTACGAACTGCCTTTACAGGAAGCACTTTACAAAGACCTTAAAAAGAGCCCTGAAGAAACCTGGATAACGGAAACCGGTTTTCTTTTAGCTGAGATCAGTAATGCGCTAAACAACCTGCAAAAATGGATGGAGACAAAGCGGGTGGGTACCAACCTGCTTAACTTTCCGTCAAAAAGTTTTGTGATGACCGAGCCACTCGGAGTAGTGCTGGTCATTGGCCCTTGGAATTACCCCCTGCAATTATTGCTTACACCATTGGTGGGCGCCATAGCTGCAGGCAATTGTGTTGTGCTTAAACCATCTGAATTTGCACCTGCCACGGCCGCAGTAGTAAAGAAAATAATTAACGAGACCTTCGACAAACAATACATACAATTGGTAGAAGGAGATGGTGCCGTGGTAATTCCGGAAATGATGAACAATTTTGTATTTGACCATGTTTTTTATACCGGGGGAACTGCGGTCGGTAAGGTTATTTACCAGATGGCCGCAACAAACCTGGTACCGGTTACTTTGGAATTAGGTGGCAAAAGCCCCTGCATTGTAGCATCAGATGCTGACATAGCGGTTACGGCTAAGCGCATTGTAGTGACAAAATTTTCAAATGCCGGTCAGATGTGTGTGGCGCCCGATTACCTGCTGGTACATGAATCAAAAAAAGATGCGCTTATCGATGCATTTAAAAATATCCTGTTAAAATTTTTTGGTGACGATGCCTTTCAAAGCTATGATTACGGAAGAATAATAAACGAAAAGCAATTTGACCGCTTAGTTGGTTACCTGCCACAAGGAAGGGTACTGGCAGGAGGAAGGACCAACAGGGAAAAATTATATATTGAACCAACCATAATAGATAATTTTCCACTAACATCTTCCATTATGACGGAAGAGATATTTGGCCCGATATTACCGGTACTTACCTTCTCGCACATCGATGAAGCAAAAACGATTATTGCGCGAAATAAAAACCCACTCGCACTATATGTTTTTACCTCAGATAAAAAAAAGGAAGAAGACCTGCTTAATTCGATTTCATTTGGCGGAGGTTGCGTAAACAATGCTGCTTTTCATTTAACCAATCCTCATTTGCCATTTGGAGGACGTGGCTTTAGCGGCAGCGGCAATTACCATGGGAAGTTTTCATACGAAACATTCAGTCACAAAAAAGCAATTATGAAAACGCCTACCTGGTTTGATCCGGCAATAAAATATCCATCGTTGAAGGGAAAATTAAAAATGCTGAAAAAATTTATAAAGTAAAAGCAGCTAACACGAATTTTTAAGGTGGAATAAAATAACCAATATTTAAAGATTTTTATGTCTTCGACAGTTAAATATTTCAGGCCCAAAAAAGTATTGATCTTCCTGGCAATAGTTGTAATGAGCTTTGCCATTTACGTTATCATTGTAAACAGAAATTCCAAGGATATGACCGCCCGTCAAAAAATATTAAAAGCAATATACCCGGCAATGATGTGGTTAACAAAAGTTACCGGTACTAATACAAAGGCCTTATCGAATGCAAGTAATGAGCCATTGGCGTCTATCTACTCGCTGCCGGTGACAGGCAATAATGGAAGTCCGCTCAACTTGTCTGATTTTAAGGGAAAGAAAATTTTGCTTGTTAACACTGCCTCGGATTGTGGCTACACCGGCCAATATGAAGGCCTTGAAAAATTATACCGCGAGCACAAGGAAACGTTGGTAATACTTGGTTTCCCCGCAAATGATTTTAAAGAGCAGGAAAAGGGTTCGGATGAAAAGATTGCCGCTTTTTGCAAATTGAATTTTGGTGTCAGCTTTCCTTTGATGAAAAAAAGTAAGGTCATTAAAGGGACGGGGCAGAATGAAGTATTTCAATGGCTGACCGATAAAAATAAAAACGGGTGGAACGACCAGGCGCCCAGCTGGAATTTTTGTAAATACCTGGTTGATGAACATGGTAAACTTGTCCGGTTCTTTGCATCATCTGTGGAACCGATGAGCAATGAAATTATCAGCGCAGTGGAAAAGCCATAAAAGAATGCACCATTAATAACTCATTTCGTCCAGCTTAACTTTTCCTTTGAAGGTCCAAAAAACAAACGTGGTGTACATGGCTACCAGTGGTGTTCCTATGGCTGCAATGAGCAATAGTATTTTCATCGTTTTCAGCGAAGCGGCCGCATTATTAACGGTGATGGTATTTCGCATATCATTGGTGGCATATAAAAGATTAGGAAATACTTCCAGCGCGACGGTTGCCAGTAAGGCGGCAATGGTAACGGTCGAACTGATAAAGGCGTACCGGAATTTTGCTTTTTTTAATTGTCGCGGAATATTGGCAATTGCTAAAAACATAATGAGCGGCAGAATGAAATAAGCAGGATTGCTGCGTATCCGGTCGCTTAGGTGTGGAATGTAAAGCAATGTGTACAATGTTGATACCCCTAATGCAACAACAAAGAAGATGGTAAAATTCTTTGCCAGGATATTCAGTTTAATATACAACCGGTTCTCTGTTTTCATTGCCAGGTAAATGGCGCCGTGCATCATAAACAAAGCCAGGGTTGTAATGGCGATCATGATACTAAATGGATTAAAAAAAGAAAGCCAGTCGCCCACAA
This sequence comes from Ferruginibacter sp., assembly GCA_039916545.1. Classification (GTDB taxonomy): domain Bacteria; phylum Bacteroidota; class Bacteroidia; order Chitinophagales; family Chitinophagaceae; genus Ferruginibacter. The sequence goes on along the minus strand of JBDSLD010000364.1, from coordinate 13,394 downwards.
ATTCATGCTGTTCATTCAATGGGATGCCCAGGGCTACATTACCCAACATCAACCCAAGCGATAACGCGATCACAATACTTGCGAAAGAATACACTACGTCCCAGGTAAATCGCCAGGTGATGCCAGGCTCCTTACTCCTGAATTCGATAGCCACTGCGCGCCAGATCAGTCCAACGAGGAAAATCATAAACGGTACATAAAAGGCAGAAAAAATTGCGGCATAAGCAACCGGGAACCCTGCAAACAATACGCCGCCGGCAATCACCAGCCAAACTTCATTGCCATCCCATACCGGCCCGATCGCGTTGAGCGCAATGCGGCGGCTGTTCTCTTTTTTCAAAAATAAGTGCAACGCACCAGCACCCAGGTCGAAGCCATCTAAAATAGCGTAGCCACTTATCACCGCGCCAAAAACAAGGAACCACCACACATTATAATCTATGCCCAAAAACGTTTCCATACTGGTAAAATTAATGATTTAATAAAGGGCTTTCTCCCCGGATACCTTCTTCAATAATATCCTTCTCATTGTACCCGGTTGGACCATGTTTTATCTTTTTATTCAGCAGGTAAATAAACAGGATAAACAATGTAATGTACACCAGCGTAAAGAGCACCAAAGAAAAAATGATCTGGTTGGCTGTAACCGTTTTTGACAAAGCATTGGATGTGCGCAATAACCCGTAAACTACCCAGGGTTGACGCCCCATTTCCGCTGCAAACCATCCCGCCTGGTTGGCTATTTGAGGCAATAATACGGACCAGACAAAAAAGGTCATCAACCATTTTGTTTCAAATAATTTTCCCCGCCACCACCGGTATGAAGCAAACACCGTTAATGCGATCAATAATACGCCAACGGCTATCATAATATGATATACCTGGAATACAGCATTTACCTGTGTTGGCCTTTCGTCCGCTTTAAAAGAATTTAATCCAACTACCGCTGTTTTAAAGTCGTTGTGCAAAAGGAAACTGAGCCCCCCGGGAATCTTTACGCCCGATACTTTTTGTTCTTTTTGATTTACCCATCCAAATAAATACATATCGGCTACAGCGCTGCTATCATAATGTCCTTCCAGCGTAGCTAATTTCGCAGGTTGATTAACAGCAACGCCCTCCGCGCTTTTGCTGCCCGCAAAAAGCTGGGCGATTGAAAATAAAGTTGCTACAACCAATGATATCTTAAATGCGGGTTTTGCTATCTCCAGGAATATCTTTTTTTTGATGTAATAAGCGTTTACACTAAGCACTAAAAAAGCGCCTGCCAGGATTGCCCCGATCCATACATGCACCAGCCTGTCTACACTGGACGGATTAAAAACCATTACCCAAAAATCAGTTACTTCGGCTCTTGCAAGCATGCCCTCGCCAACAATATGAAACCCTGCTGGTGTTTGCTGCCAGCTGTTAGCCACTACGATCCATACAGCAGAAAATGCGGATCCTAAAAATACCATCAGGGTTGAAAAGAAATGTATCCTCGGGCTCACGCGGTTCCAGCCAAATAAAAGGATGCCTAAAAAAACAGATTCAAGTGCGAATGCAAAAATGCCTTCAGCCGCCAGGGCACTTCCAAAAATGTCGCCAACATACTTTGAATAAGTGGCCCAGTTAGTGCCAAATTCAAATTCCATAATTATTCCTGTGGCTACACCGATACCATAAATAAGTGCAAAGATCCGGATCCAGAAACGTGTCATTTGTTCGTACAAAAAATTCCCGGTCTTAAGGTAAAGTCCTTCCATGATCACCAATATCAATCCCAATCCAATACTCATCGGCGGGTAGATATAATGGAAGGCGATGGTGAATGCAAACTGAACCCTTGCTAATATTTCTGTTTCCATAAAAGAAAGTTTCAGGCAAAAAAAAAGCGGACAAATATTTGTCCGCTCTTAAATTTATACCCAGGTATATTTATCGTAATTTCTCAAATCCATATTTTCTGATAAAATGCAAAACTACTTAAACTACACCATAACTTTTAATAAAAAACACATAATGCAATAGAATTTTTTTGCTGTGATATGCCTTTATGATTTTGAAATTGTAAAAGATTATTCCAATATATCCGCGTGATTTCTTTTATTATGATTTTTTGTTTTATGCTTTTCAATCTGTTTGATAAGCGCATCAGCAGCTTGCGCAATGGCTTCTTCAAAGGTTTTACACTGTGCTTTTGCAAGCAGGTCATTGCCGGGAATAACAAGCCGGATATCGCAAACCTTGTTCTCGTTGGTGGCAGATTTATCCGTACTTAAACAAACTTCGCTGCTTAGGATATTTTCCAGATGCAGGCTAAGTTTAGCAGTCTTTTCTTTTACAAATGCGGTAAGCGCTTCACTGGCCGTAAATCCAATGGACTGAATATTTGTCTTCATTTTTTTTAATTGATTGAATGACTAAATTAATTGAATGGTAAAGGTACTGAGTACTGACTGCCCGCTATTTTTACGCGATGCTTATTAACAATACTTTGAAGAAGGTGATTCCGATAACTATTTATATGGTAGTATTGGCACGAATGATCTCCTCCAATTGTTTAGCGCGTATCACACCTGACTGTCTCCATTTAACTAGCCCTTTTTGAAAGATCATTAAAGTGGGTACACCTTGTATTTGATAGGCCTGTTCTACCTGCGGATTTTTATCTACATCAATCTTGATAATTGTTATCGCGTCTTTCAAAGAATCTTTTAACTCTTTTAAAATAGGCGGCATCATTTTGCAAGGACCGCACCATTCAGCTGAAAAGTCAACCAGTACGGGGGTTTCACTGTTGATCACTTCTTTTAACGATTTGTTCGTGGCAGACATATCTTTTATTTTTACAATTTTCTATATTAAATAAGTACAACTAATGTGCCGGGAGTTATGATCGCTGATTAGTCAGGATCGTACACATTTATGACATTATGCAGGTAGGATAAATATATAAAGGCTACCAAAAATGGCAGCCGTAAAATTATTAATTAAGCTGGATTTCCTATAGATACAGGCGGCCCACCCAACATTTTTAAGAAATAAAACATATGTCCGGGGCAATTATAAAAATTTCAAAAAAAGGTTTTAACCTGTCCTGGAATATTGATGTGCCTCATTCAAAATTGCGGCCGGCTTCGATTTACTTTTATTCTTTTTTATGATTTCACGTAACAGGTCTATAAATTTAGACTGGTGCGGGTGCGGTGGGCAATTGGGTGCAAGCTGGTTATCGATAATAACCTTTGGTGAATTTTCAAAAACCCTGTTTCCATTGTGCGTATGGATAAGTACACTTAAGTAATAAATGGTATTGGCTTCTTCAAAAGAAAGTGTCATTGATTTTATAGTAGTCAACTCATCGATGTCGGGCAGGCTAACAGAGAAGCTAAGGTTTGGGTTATCAGTTCTGAACCGCTCTTCAAATGCATCCCGTAATGCCATCATATCTCTTTGTATATCGTCTATTATGTTTTCTATTTTCATAGGTGGTCGCTTAATTTCTCCGCGTGGTCAAATTTGTTAAATTTATTCCAGTCATTTTACCCTGATCTGTGCATCGCAACAAATTACCATGCACCGTTGCGGGATGGTGATCATGCTAACCGGTTATAAAAAATCTGGACGCGCTGTAATATTGATGAGGAGATAACCAATGCCGCGTAAGGCTGGTCAGGAATGCTATTGCTATAGGTTATGGATTTTCTACCAGCATTGTTTAGTACAATACCGGCCTTTTTAAAGGTGGTCAGAGGTTTCATAGGTTAGGTTTTTCAGAGATATAAAACAAAGCTCCACTTTTTAAAATAAATAATTTTAGAAAAATTACCCAGTAGGTTGTAGAAAAAATTCTACCCCCTTTATTTGTGGTCAATTGCACATTGACAGAAGTATTGCTGGCAGGTTTCTATTTGGGCTGCCGTGCCCTTTTATAAAAGATATAGTCGGTGACAATTGGTTCTATACCAGCCAGGCGAAAATCTGAAATAAGCTGGCCCTTGTGATGGGTCGCGTGGTTCACGGCATGAAAAAGCATGTCCCTGACAAGATTTGAAAATTCCTCGCCACGTGAATTCTTGTATTTAGCAATATCGTTCAGACCATAATTCGCCAATATTTTTAGCCCATTGTCAAGGATAGCGTCATTGATCTGCCTGCATTCATTAAATGTATGCAATTGATGTACGCCGAAAACCGGTAACCCTAATATTCTTCCGTTCCAAATATCACTCGCATTCAGGATATGGCAAAGCAGCGGATAGGTCCTTTGCGGAAGTAGCTGCTCGTTTAATTCAACCTGTCTAATCAGCAGGCCGTTGAAGTGATGGTGATAATCAAATATGTCTTTAAAGAAATCTTTCATTATCCACTGATTAGTCTTTGACAAAAATAACTATGAATAACAATTCAATTGTAATTGATTTTTTTTGAAACCATTTGTCTATCGTACCGCTGCTTACTTTTTATTCGAGGCCCGCTATCAACAACCGCTGTATAGCGTATACTACAAACTCATATTTTAGCAGTAACTATCAAATAGTAAAGACCATTGTCTAAATCTTTTTTGAAAAATGGAAAGCAGAAATCTCAAAACGCTTTTGAAGATAAAGCCTGTGTGCGTCTATGCGGGTAAATCCTGAATCCAGTGTAATTGTCTTTAACCCTTTTTGTTTGCAAACGTCTATTACATAATCGATCAGCTTACCGGCGTATCCGTTGCCCGTTTTACCGGGCATTGTTGAAAGGTCATCAATATAACAATGCTTACCATTGAAAAGAAATTGTTGAAAGCGATAACCTATTGCAGACACCGCAATACCGTCTTCTTGGATAAATGCCAGCTGGTAACCTTCCGAGATCATCTCTATCACCGTTGCAACAAAATCACTTTCGTTCAGATGCGGCCTTAACACTTTCATTACCTCCCAGCATTTCGATATATCCCCCTCGTTGGTAGCCAGTGAAATTTCCATATTTATTTATTGAAATTGAGTGAATAAATGTCCATAGCGCTTTATGCTTATTGGCCAAATTTTGTCGTTACTTCAAGCCGGTTATTGTCAGGGTCAAGCGTTTCAAATTCGTAGTAACCGTCCCCCGTTTTACGTGGCCCCCTTAAGATCGGATAGCCATCTTTCTGTAACTGTTTGGCCTTGTTATCTACTTCCTGTAAACTATCTACACCAAAAGCCAAATGAATAATTCCCTGGTGCTGTGTATTGACCGTATCATTTTGATTGGCCGGGATCGAAGGCTTCTGCATTAACTCCAGCCTGGCACCCGATGCAAATGTTATAAAATAACTCTCGAACTTGTTTGCTTCATTGAGGTATTTCTCATTCGGCGTTCCGTCAAAATAAGTAAAATAATAATCTTTCAATTCTTCCAGGCGGTTTGTCCAGATGGCAACATGTTCGAGTATCATAACAGGATTTTTAAGTGTATAATAAATACCAGTTACGAAATAAATAAATTATTTACATAAAATATAATTTAAAAAGAATTCGTGGCTGCAGTAATGAAGGGATGTGTTACGTGTTGCAAATATCCAATAAGGTAACTTACCCTCACTGCCAATTTTACCTGGCCAACGCTCCAAAGATGATTTCATACAGCAATACGTGCAACGAAAAATTGTAAAGCGTTGAAGGGGATTTAATTGGATTAGCACACTAACTAATTGGCCAATTAGCTAATGTGCTAATCAGCTGATTCTATTGTAATATCGTTTTCAGCAATTCTGTTTTCATCGCAACACATTTTTTCGATAGCGGGCTTTCGATCAATACGCTGAGATTAGTAGCAAGGAAGATACAGGTTTTCTGAGACGGAATATTATAAAAGTACATCCTGCTTGCCATTGTCCCGTCGCTTAAATCCACTGATGCTTTGCCGGTGAAGGATAAATTGGCGGTTGAGCCGAAAGAACTATTCCGCCGGCAGGGAGTGCTCGATCTTATCCAGTGACTGGTCAGGGAAATACTTTTTTGAATTTGTAGAAATTAAAATAATTTAAGAAAATCCAATCAGCCTGATTTGCTGGCGGGCTTAATAGAAAAGTTTGACCGAAGTAGGGCCGCTTCAATATTTCTCCAGGATCAATGTCGTATTTTATATTTAAATTTAATAGTGAAAATACTAATTATTGAGGATGAAAAAGGTTTAAGCGATAGTATGGTGACTTACCTCAAGGGAGAATCGTATGTGTGCGAAACCGCTTATGACTATGCTGCTGCCCTTAATAAAATCGAGCGGTACAATTATGATTGCATCCTGTTAGACATTATGCTTCCGGGTGGAAGCGGTTTGCAGATCTTAAAAGAGCTGAAGGCAAATAATAAACTGGATGGCGTTTTGATCATCTCGGCCAAAAATTCATTAGATGATAAAGTGGCCGGACTTAAATTGGGTGCGGATGATTACCTCGCCAAGCCATTTCATCTTTCCGAATTAAGCGCCCGGGTTGCTGCAATCATACGAAGAAGAAATTTTGAGGGTAACGATCGCATTCAATTCAACGAGATCACAATAGAGACGCTGGCAAAAGTGATAATGGTACAAGGTGAGCCATTGGAACTTACCAGGAAGGAGTATGAACTGCTGCTTTATTTTGTAAGCAACAAAGGCAGGGTGATCTCGAAAGATGCCATTGCAGAACACCTGTGGGGAGACGAATTGCAGGGCAATATTGATTTCATTTATACCCATATAAAAAATTTACGTAAAAAATTAACAGAAGCCGGTGCAGAAGATTATATCAAATCTGTATATGGAATGGGATATAAATTCTCTCAGCAATGAAGCTGCTGACAAAATATAACCGGATAAATATCGTAGTCACGACTATAGCATTATTAGTAAGCGGTGTGTGCTACTATTTTTTTATTCATTACCAACTGATTAATCGTCTTGATAAGGACCTTGTAATCGAGCAACTCGAAATAACAGATTTTATCCGGTTAAATGATAACCTGCCAAAGGCTTCCGTTTATAAGGACCAGATGACCTCTTTTGAATTGATGGCGCCTGGCAATACAGTAGAACGCGCATTTACAAGCAGGGATTTTTTTAGCAAAGAAGACAATGATTGGCAAACCAGGAGAGAATTTGTTTACCCGGTACATCTCAATGGCAGGGTGTATAAAGTAAAGATCAGCAAATCACAGCAGGAAACGGATGAGCTGATACAATCGATCCTACTGATCACATTAACCGTTGTAGTAGGCTTACTGATCGTGCTCTTTATCGTTAACCGGTTATTACTAAATAAATTGTGGCGCCCATTTAATACCACTCTCCGGCAACTGAAAGATTTTAACCTGGCAGGAAAAAAAGACCTGCAACTTGAAAAAACGGAAATCAATGAATTTGCTGATCTTAATAATGCCGTTAACATAATGGGCAGCCGGGTAATGCAGGATTATGAAGCGCTAAAAAGCTTTACAGAAAATGCTTCCCACGAGATACAAACTCCTCTCGCTATCATACAATCAAAATTAGAACTGCTGATGCAATCCGATGCATTGCAGGAAGAGCAGGTAAGCAGTATCCAATCTATGCACAATGCCTGCATCCGCCTTTCTAAATTGAACCAATCCCTTATTTTACTGACTAAAATAGACAACCACCAGTTCCAGGCAAAAGAGCGGATTAATATTACCGGCCTTATTCAACACCAGCTGGACATTTATGAAGAACTGATGGCAGTAAAACAAATAACTGTTATTTCGAACATAGCTGATGATTGTTATATAAAAATGAATGAAGCGATGGCAGAAATATTATTTTCCAACCTGGTCACCAATGCGATTAAACACAATATCGAAAAAGGCAAGATCGAAATAAAACTGACCATGCACCAGCTCGTCATTTGCAATACGGGGCCATACCTCAACACTGATCCGGCAGAATTATTTGAGCGTTTTAAAAAAGGCAACCAGCATTCTTCTTCCTTAGGCCTTGGTTTATCAATCGTAAAAAAGATCTGTGATCAAAATAACTTTTCCATTGACTACCAACTTCGCGAACACCTGCATATTTTGACAATTCATTTTAACTAAATACCCAAACTTCAACTTTGCTTCAGAATCACTTTTTATTTTTGAGCCTTATTGATATGTTAACCCACAAATAAGCAGTGCCGTTATGCGGCAATCGTTATGCCAAGGAGGAATGAGTTGAGTCTTAATAAAAAAGAAGCTGTATCGGAAATGCCAACTGAAAAATTTGCTGCTCCCCGCACCAGGCGATCACAGGATTTTGCAAGTAGTGAAGCTGAAATTCAGCAATTAAGCGTGGCGCGATATACTTATCCCCAACAAATGATCAGGAAACGTATTTTCGCAGTGTACCTAAAAGTGGCATTTAATTATAATAACAGGTCGATAGGTTTTATTGCAGGATTGCATTACAACATGGTAGGGTTCTGGATAAAAGTCTACCAGGAAAAAGGATTTGATGGCTTGCTTACCAATAATTACGGCACCAACAAGAGTGAGTTGGAAAATCATGCCGAAAACATAACAGCTTCCTTTTTGCAACAGCCGCCGGTAAATATCTCGGAAGCCATGCAACGAATCAGTGAGATGACAGGTATCAGCCGAAGCGAGCAACAATTGAGGGTATTTATGAAAAGGCATGGTTTAAAACTCAACAAAAAATGTAAGCGGTGATAAATGGTTTGCGTATCGTTTTAATTTTCTGATTAAGACCAGGATATTTACGTTCATATTTTCGTTAGCAAAGGATTAGCCAAACATTAACCGTTTGGTGAAATGATTAACTTTCATTGGAAGAAAAAAACACGATTTTTGTACAAAGTAGCTTTTTTCACTAAGCTGTCTCAAATCAGAAATATATTTGCCAATGATGGAAGATAAAAAAAATACATCCCCGCATATCCTCAATACCGCTTCTAATTTGTTAGGCATATGTTTTATTGTACTAACCTCTTTGAAACTTTTAAAAATTGAAAGTGATACCCTGGTAGATGAATTCACAACAGGCGCCATGGTTTTATTTATGACAAGTTGTATCCTTTCATTTCTATCGCTTAAGAGCAATGGCAAATTAGGCGTACGCTATGAAAGCATTGCAGAAATATTATTCCTGGCAGGATTGATTTGCCTCTTTGCCACCACGATGTTCATTACATTTGATGTGATAAAGTAAGCGGTGTAAACAGTTAGACGGCTATTTCCCTGGCGCTGATTTTGTATCCTTAAGTAAGCAATAAAATATTATTTTCCTACCGTCCCACAAAATAAAATTTTAGCTATGCCCAACTGGTTTATTTATGCAGTCGTTTCGGCGATATTTGCTGCACTAACCGCCGTCTTTGCCAAAGCAGGATTGAAGGAAGTGAACTCTGATCTTGCAACCGCCATACGAACCATCATCATTTTATTTATTACCTGGGGAATTGTGTTTTTAAAAGGCAATGCCGGCGGAGTAAATAATTTAAGTAAGAACAACTGGCTGTTCCTGACATTGTCTGCTGTTGCAACGGGCCTTTCATGGCTTTTTTATTACAAGGCTTTACAGTTAGGCAAGGCTTCTGAAGTAACAGTCATTGACAAGGGCAGTATCATATTCACCATTTTCCTTTCCTTTCTTTTTTTGAAAGAGCCCCTTACACCAAAAATACTGATCGGTTCGGGCCTTGTATTTTTAGGCATGCTTGTGATTGTTTGGAAATAGCACTTACTGATTATTTGCTAAATGAAAGAAACTATCGGTGATCAAAAAAAGTTTGTTTGCTCAAAAAACTAAAGGCCCTGTCAGGGCCTTTAGTTTTTATAATAAAAATTTCAACAGATCAAAAAGCCGGGTCAGCCGGGGTATTGGTGTTGCCATCTCTTTCCCTGAAAGGATAAGGAAAGAAATTGCGTTTCCGTTCAGTATCTGGCCGTTCAAACCTGCGCATATCTTCCAGTTTTAAGCCACTAAAAAAAAGCTCGATGCATCGGTTACGATAGATCTCTGTCAATAAGGAAGGTGCATCGACAGTACCGGTATAACCAGCCGCGATATTAGCGCCAACACCGAATGGGTCCTGTGCCGGGGTTTGTTTCAGAATTACATCAATAATTGCTTTCGCTGCTGTTAGATCAGGCGCAGACTGCCGCACATAACATTCAGCTTTAATCAAATTTATCTCATCTGTAAGGTAAATGGGGACTGGCGTTGTAGTCGCGTTCCAAAACCCGTTGAAACGATACTTCGGCAGGATCGTTGTGTTGATGGCGGTATAAAATGGTATCCGCATATCAGCCAGATCAGGTTGCAAACCTACGGGAAGGCCAAGCGTTGAATCTACCGGCTGATAAATATTGTTGGTTGATGTTACCGCCTGGTAAATTGTATTCGGGTTAATGGCCTCATAGTTAAATGTACTTTTCACGGTAAGGTCCACCTGGTTTGCCGCCGCCATGGCTGCATCGTAGTTACCGGCAAACAGTAAATATCTTGCCTTCAAAGCATACAATGTGTTTACGACATTAACACCAGTAGTACTGATATCATTTGCGAAGGCTGCGCTTATGGGGTTTGCGTTAATGACTGACAATGCTCCGTCGATGATCGCAACTGCCCGGTTAAATCCCTGCACCCTGTCAGAGAAAGTCACATTGACACCAATGGTATCGGGGATTTTCTCCCAGGTCATGCTGATCGAACCAAGCGCCAAAGCTTTCCATATACTGGTGTACCCGATAAGGCCGCTGGCATAACCTTTATCGCTTAACGACCCTGCTTTTTCGATTACCGTATTGGCATCATAAATGATCTTGTTGGAAGTGATCCATAAATTAGCGAGCACCGCATTGGTACCATCAACGGAAGTACCGCCGGTGCTTAACTGCAATTCAGGTATGTTCCCTGAATTGCGCAGCGTAACTTCATTGGTACTGAAACCCACGGCTGTATTGAGGTTATAAATATTGCTGGTAAGCCCGAGCGAATAGATGCGCTGCAAACCAATGGCAGTACCGGTAAGGCCCTTGGCAGAATTCAGCACCTGCTCCTGCGTGGCTGCGTTCGGGTTATCAAAGTTTTTCTTGCAACCGGCTATGCCTGTTACTGAAACAGTGAGCGCCAGTAAAAATATAAATGAGTGATTATTCTTTTTCATATAAAGAGTTTTTGACTGTTAAAATTTTGCCTGGATACCAAATGAAAATGTTCTTGGAATGGGAACGGCGCCAAAATCAATGCCGCGTAAAATGGTGCTTTGTCCCCCCGCATTCAACTCGGGATCATACCCTTTATAATTGTCCCAGCTCACCAGGTTTCTTCCACTGATGCTGGCAGAGATATCACTGAACCCTTTGATCTTGCCAAAAGAATAACTCAACGATACCTCCCGTAGTTTTACAAAAGAACCATCATCGACGCGCCACTCTTCGATGGCATATACGCCGGCAACATAACCTCTCGGCACCTGGCCAAGATCTTCCTGTTCGGCAACTTTTCCGTTTCCTACTCCCTGCCTTGTTCTCCAATCAGCATTAAAAACATTCGAGCCCTGCGTTGCATCCAATTGTATCCTCAAGCCAAAGCCTTTATAGGTTACTTCATTTACAAGCGAGGCGGTATAGTCCGGGTTAGGATCACCGATCACTTTTCTTAGCGTTGTCCCGGTAGGCAGTCCGGCCGCGTCTCTTGCCGTTGTATAGGAGAGCGCACCATTCTGCGTACCACGTTCTGTTTGTGGAATACCTGAAGCATTTTTTACCTGGTTGCCACTCGCATCAACGGCAAAAAAAGTTCCATAAAATACGCCGATTGGCTGCCCCTCAATAATGGCCACCGGCGCTCCGCCATTCGTGCTTAGCAAGGTTAATGCCTGCCCGATACTCACTGCCTTATTCCGGTTGTGGTTGAATATACCGGTGATGTCCCACCTGATGTTTTGGTTGGCTACCGGCGCACCGGTAAGCACTAATTCAAAGCCCTTATTTTCAAGCGAACCAAAATTATCTTTCAGGCTTGAAAAGCCATTGGTTGGAGCGATCTGGCGATCGATTAACAGGTCGGTTACTTTTTTATTGTACACGTTAACGGTTACGCCTAAACGACTCTTAAAGAAAGCCAGGTCGGCGCCAAATTCCAGTTCTTCCTGTCTTTCAGGTTTTACGTTTTCATTCGCTAAAACGGAACGTGAATTCAAGGCCGTCCTACCCAAAAAGGAGGAAGAAGTATAGGTGTTGAAACGATCGTATGCGCCGATACCGGTAAGGTTACCACTTTGCCCATACGCCATCCTTACTTTAAATGTATTCATCCATTTGGAAATTCCGGCATTGGTCCAGAAGTCTGTTCCGGATATCACGTAACTGCCGCTTGCCTTTGCATATACCTGGCTCCTTTGATTTTCACCAAATACAGAAGAACCATCTACCCTCACCGCGCCTGTGATAAATAAATGATTCCGGTATTTAAAATTCTGCTGGATAAATGCGCCGGATACGGAGATCTCGCTTCTGTCATCCGCTCCCGGGATGAAAGTGCTGGCGCCTGAAACAGAGGCTACGAATGGTGCCAATCCCCTTCCCTGGTTCAATAAATAATTATTCTTTTCATATTGCTGGGAAAAACCAACCTGGGTAGTGGAGCCAATACTTTTACTGATATCAAAAGTATAGGTCGCATTTACATCGTGGTTGACCTGGAAAAAAGTACTGCTTGCGGCACTGGCATACCCATTTTGCGCGGCATCTAAAGTTGGGCCGCCACCGTAAAAACCTGTGCTTACATTATATGCAAATGGCGGTATATAAGTAGTGCCGCTTTGCGAATAATTATCAATGCCCATTGTATAATCAAGTGTTAACCCTTTGAAAGGTTTTAGTTTTAACCCAATATTTGATAATATCCGGCTGGTATTCTGACGCTGCTTGATATCCTCGATAACTGAAATGGGGTTTACGCGGCCGCGCTCTCCTATCGCCTGTATATTTCCCAGGGCATCCCTTGTTTTCAGGTCGTGAAAATTACCAATGATGGTTACAGAATTCATGGGAGAAAAGAAGGAATTACCATCCGGCTTTTCGTGAGCGGTGCTGTTTACATAATTCAGCCCGATATTAAAACTGGCCCAGTTATTTATTACCTGGTCAATATTACTGCGGAAACTAAAGCGTTGAAAATCGGTATTCTTTATAATGCCCTCATTAAAAAAATACGATCCGGAAACATAATATTTGGTTTTATCGGTACCACCGCTTACGGATACATTGTTATCGGTTCCCACCCCGGTTTGAAAAATATTATCCTGGTAATCGTACCTGGTAACGGGCGTTGTATTCGTCAATGCCGGCGTAAGTATGTCCTGTGTTTGCGCACCCGGCCCATCGGTAGGTCCACCGAATTTCAGTGGCGCCTCGTTCACTTCTACTCTTTTTCTTAAA
>JBDSLD010000363.1:0-37582 GCA_039916545.1 Ferruginibacter sp. | reverse complement strand
TTTTGTTGAAGTTTTAAAGCCTTATTTAGATAAAGCAGTAGTAATAGATTTTTGGGCAAAAAAATAATTTTACCTTCTGATTACCTACCAGGTTCACGGAATTTTTTTTTTGAAGCGGCCTTGCAATAGTAGTCTTTTAAATTTCCTAAGGGCGGGAACTTACCCGCCCCCTTTTTCCTTTTTATACTTATTAAACAAGTCGAGCTTAAAATTTATATTGCCATCAGAACCTGGCCTCCCCCTGATATAAATACTTTTTTTCGCCTTTTTGTCCGTGCCCACATTTTCAGGATTATAATCCGCTCCCCGCTTTTTCAGGTTGTTGAGCGGAACCTGGATACTAATATCGGTATTGCCTTTCATGCTATAAATCCCTTCTACAAAAAATGAAAGCACGGTAGATTGGATCTCCATCCGGTTAACCTTTATATCCCTGTTGCCTATTTCGAGACGGTCCTTTAATTCCGCAAAACGTATATTTTCAAAATCCCTGTTTTTGAACAAGAAATTCTGTAGTTTTTTTACCGGTTCAAAATTTATCAGCGAACCATCTTTTAAAGAAAAATCAACGGTGCTGACTACGCTGTTGGGAAAAACATTTCCTGCTTCATCAAGCCCAAGTGTAGCATCGATCTTAGCCGTCAGCTTTCCATTTAGGTTTTGGGACATGATTGCATCCTGGCCAAAATTGTCAAAGGCCTTTAAGATCTTACTTACATCTACATTCTCCATAGACGTATTTAAGGTAGCCAATAAATAATTTGCTTTCTGATTTAACAAAGAACCTTTCATGTGCATACTTCCACCGCCATGGTTCATACTTACATTATTGATCACATACCTGTTGGCTAAAAGTGTGATATCGGCATTAACGTTTCCAGCCTCAAATTTTTTATAACTAAGCGTAGCCGCATCCAGGTTTACATGGAGACTGGCTTTCTCCAATACCGCGTCTATATTTGTTGCGGCAGACGCGAGTTTTGTTTTGCTGGCTGACGCCAAAGTGATTTTTTTTCCCGGCTTTAATAAAAAAATAAAGGAGCCCAAATTCAGTGAAGGGGTAGAAATTGTCCAGTCGATCGTTGCCTTGCCCGGTTCCGTATTGATCAGTGTAAGAAGATTTTTAGCTTTGCCCTGCATTAATATCTTATTATTCAGGACATTGCATCTTAGGTTTTGAACAAAGACATCTGAATTTTTAAACTCCAGTTCCCCACTTAGATTTGTCATTGTAACATCCCTCGGCGCGTATAGCAGCGTACCATTCTTAAATGACACCGTGCCATTTATAAATGAATTCGTATTATTATTTCTTATAATGGGGCCACGGTAATTCAAATTGACAGAACCTTCGCCTGATTGCAATTGTAAAAAATTACTTTGTATTACGTCATTCAATTTAAGCAATGAAAAATCAGATACAAGGTCGCAGGAAAGTATGGGTTGTATCAGGTTTAGTATTTCAATATTCGCCGCCTTCACAGGCATTCCATGCCAGCCTGCTGTAAAATTGCTGATACTGATCACTGAATTAGAATCATCCCTGGGTAAGCCTTTTACATGCTCATTCGTAAAATAACCTGTAAAGGAAGCTGTATCAAAATCAAGAAAAGGTGTTTTTAATTGCGTTTCCCGTGCCTTCCAATTAACATAAAGCAGTGGTTCGCCACCTTTCAACGGGCCGTTAACGTTGACATCTACATCCAACGGCTTATCCAGGCTTACCAATGACAGGGACGAATCGATCCTTTTAGGCAACATTGCTTTTCCATCATTGTACAGGATGTTTTTTGTATGTGCACGTAAACTGAATTGCGGTGTATCTCCCTTTAGGTCGAAGCGGCCGGTGAGATTAAAAGGTTGCCCGGAAAGTTCAATATTAATACTGTCAAATTGAAGCTGGCCCAACTGTTTATTAAAAACCAATGCAAAGTCGCCGGTAAATTTTTGTTCCTTTAAAAAGCCACCCCGGGGTACATTAAACGCCATGCTATGGATGATGATATCCCCCTTCGCATCAAATAAAAAAGCATTGTCAGTTTCATCAAGTTTCACCTCCAGGTCATCTATAAAATAGTTGTGCAACTTTTCCATCTGACGGTCGTCAAGGATAAAGCTGACTTCCTTCAATTTTATAAATTTCAGTTCGCTTTTCTCGCTGCTGGTTTTGCCTGCGGTACCGTCATTCTTTTGTTTAAATAAATAGGTATTGGTATAGCCGCTGGTATCTGTGTAGAGATAAATTTCTCCTTTCTGTATACTCAGGCCATTAAGTGGAGATTGTTTTCTTATGAGTTTTGTAATACTAAGCCGGGCATATAAACGATTTGCTTTAAATAAGGGATGCTTATGTTGGGCAAACATACTATCAGTGACACTTACATTATTTAGTAACACCGAAATTTTTGGAAATTCGCTAAAGAAACTAAGTTCCACTTCTTTGACCGATACTTTTCCATTCATCTTTTTCCCGATCTCTTCGGTAACCTGCTGAATAATGGATTTCTTGTTAGCGCTTACATATATATATATGCCAATGTATAAAATCAGTAAAATCCCGAAAATAATTCCAAGGGTTTTAGCCGCGATCTTAAAAATTTTCTTCAAAAAATAAAATTTGGATTTTTAAATTAATTTGCCGGTCTATTTCAGAAACGCTGATGTTTTGTAACGGGTAATTATTTTTCAATATTTATTAGCGATCGTCGATTTTATTAAAAACATTCAGTCATACAATTACGAATATTTACAAGATGCTAATACAGTGCCTGTTTTAAAAAAAATAATTGCAACCGGGAAATAAATGTTTGCACTCGTAATTTAGCAATATTTAAATAGCGGGAAAGGATTTTGAGGAAAGCATTGCCCACGCCCGGAACAAAATTTTTCAGAAAAAAACTGGTGACTGATTAAAATTGAACGATTATAGGGTGGTATTTATTGTAAACTGATAGCCGGGAATCAAAAAGAAGCAGTAGCAGGTCAATAACAGTCCCATCACACGGGTAAGCCGAAAGACCATAGTTGGAGAGAATGCCGTTTGAATACTAAGACGAATTATAAAAAAATGCCTCAATGGGCATCTATCAGCGTAGCGGTATTGAACCAATAAGCACATATTTCCCTGATCGTATCTACAAGGGTATCGTAACTTACGGGTTTGACTATGTATGTGTTAGCACCCAATTCATAACAGCGTTTAACTTCAAGCTGATTTTTGGTGGTACTGAAAACTATGACCGGTATTTTTCTGTAAGCGTCATTTGACTTCATCATCTTCAGCACTTCACGCCCATCCATTTTCGGCATATTCAAATCGAGCAGAATAAATTTTGGGTAGTTTATTTCGCCGTCTTCTTCGCTCAATGATTCTAAATAGCTAATTACTTCAACCCCGTTTTCCACGTATTCTACCTCTTCCGTTATCCCTGTCTCCTGCAATGCAGTTTTCATCAAATACCTGTCATCCGCATCATCTTCAGCAATTAGTATAAAACGCTTTTTCATCAGTTTATAATTTACAATTGTATACTTTCCTCGTGCGATATTAGCTTAGCCGTTCTCAAGAATTGCAATAATAAGGTAAATAAAAATAATGAAACGGGAAAATTATACCGCGTTAAAATTCATTTCGGGTTACTTGTGCAAATCTCATGCTACTAATAATATTTTTTTCTTATAATTGTATAAATTCATTGGCATGCTTTTTTAATATGGTTAAGCACTCTGAATTACAAGTTCGTTTCGTCTAACTTGTTATCGCAATGGTAACCCAGATAGCCAATGACAATGAAACGGATAAAAATGCTAAAAAATCAGGATATGGAAAATACTACCAGCTCAACCGATATTGGCCAGGAAGGACAAGATCGCCAGGAATTAAAAGAAACATTGGATGAAGGAAAAAACAACGCTGCTGTAAAAGATGCGTTAAAAAAAGAAAAACAACCACAAACTCCTGAGGACCTATCTCCGCTACACAATAACCGGGAAATAGGAACATCCGGCGGAGACCAGCGGGCAAGCGAATCTGAGCCAAATGAACCCGGTCAATAGTACAATAATGGTGCAAAAAAATTATTTTGGACTCACTAAAGGAAAATAAAGTATAATTTTTGTGCCCGATTTTTTATCTCCGACAGAAGAGATATAGCCATTGTGGTTCGACATGATCCTGCGGGAAACCGATAGACCGATGCCTTTTCCTGGATATTCGTTGAGGGTATGAAGGCGTTGGAAAAGTCCGAATATTTTGTCATTGTATTGGTTATCGAACCCAATTCCGTTATCAGTAATCGTTACCTGGTGGTATTTTTTAGATGGCAGGTGACCCCAATACAATTTCGATCCTTTTACCGGTTTGATTTCATGATTTACAGTAAGGATAAGGTCCCTATCGGGCGATTTAAATTTTAAGGCATTGTCAAGTATATGCCCCAGCATCGTTTCCAGCTGGTATTGTGAACCAATGATAACAGGCATTTTAGGCGAAATCTGCAATTGGACATTTTCATTTTTAAATACCTTGCTGTAAGATTCTTTAAAGGTATCGTACAGATTAACCTCACTATATTTCTCGTTGGGATTAAGCAGGTTGGTGTATAATACCAGGTCATTCAGCAGACCATGCATTTGCTCGGTAATCTTGTTGATCCGGATTACTATATCAAGGTCATCATCCGGAATTTTTTTATTAAGTTTTTTGGTGATCAGGTTACTCAAAATCCTCACTTTTCGCATCGGCTCCTGCAGATCGTGGGACGCCGCAAAGGTGATCTCCTCCAGTTCTTTATTGCTGTTACTCAACTCGTTGATCTTAGATTTTAAATTGCGCTGGGTAGTCAGCCTAATACCCAGTTCTCTAAAAAATATCCCTATTGCAATCAGGCAGATCAGGCAGGCTGTAATAAAAGTAGCCTTAAAATAAGATAGGTTCAGCCGTTGATATTTTGTTTTCAATGCAAGCCTTTCCCGCAATAACGTTTCCTCCACGCCTCTCATTTTCTGCATATAGAATTTGCAGTTGTCCATCACCACAACCCCCTTCCGTAAATTTTCGAAGTACAACTGATCAGTCCCCTTTAACTTTAAATTATCCTTTAGCACGATTATCCGGGAAGTAACAAATTTTGTCAGTTGAAAGAAATAGATCCGTTGGCCATTGTTATCCGCTGTAAATTCTCCTATTAATTTCAAAGACGAATCTATGACAGGAAGCGTAGCCTCAAAAACCTCCTTATAATCATTTTCCGCAGTCAATAAATATCCCCGTTGGGCCGCTTCCGCTTCAATTATTGTCTTTTCGCAAAAATTAATTAATGACAGCACCCTATATGTATGTTCAACAGCGTCAATGTATTGCACCTGTTCCCTGCTCTTTTCCATATACAAGGATCCAAGCACAATTAATATTGCAATGGATACCCCCGATGCTATGTAAGCAAGACCTAAATGTTTGTAAAGTTTCATTTTATTAGGATAATCAGAACAACTGTTGAAAAATTTCCCCAATTGGGGGATTTATCACTTCAACAACAACAAATAATAGCACTGCAATGTATTGACTAATTGATATTCAGTTACTTATAGCAATAAAAAAATTGGAATTGTTATTGATCACGAGCATACAAAATTGTTAAACCTACAAATATGTGCAACCAATATTACCTGCAAAAGCAAAATATGAAAATTTTGCCACAGCAAGCCCAAATACCGGTGATTTTTACGTTGCTGAATGCCCAAAAAACAAATTTGTCACTTGAGGAACCACCAACTTATTGACGACAAGGACGGATTGATTATTGCATACAATGTAAATATCCTATGAATTTCTTGTCATATAAATCTTTTTGAAAAATTCCTACTTAGTTAATCATCCTTAAAATTTTGTAGAATGATTTTAAAATATTCTTAAACCCAATTGTTTAATTTGTTAGTCCACGGCCAGGTTACATTTTAACCACTCTTTTATTGCCTAATTTTTTCCATATTTTTTTTAATGAAACAAAATCTTTTTTATGTATAAAATTTTGATAATCGATGATGACATGGATATGTGCCTGTTGCTGGAACGTTTCTTCAGACGTAACCAATTTGAGGTAAAGATCACTCATTCAGGAAAAAAAGGACTGGAAGAATTAGAGAAAAACCCTCCTGATGCCATCCTTTGCGATTTCCGCTTAGGAGATACCGACGGAAAAGAATTGCTGATACAAATAAAACAAATAAATCCTGATGTTCCGGTCATAATAATTACTGGTTACAGTGAAATAAAGATGGCCGTGGAAGTGATGAAACACGGTGCATACGATTATGTTACCAAGCCACTCTTTCCGGAAGAAATACTGATCACCATAAAAAGTGCTATCGCGAGTTCGAGGTCAGGTGATACGGAACACGCTACCAATGGAACAATAACCAATACTAAAAAATCAATCCCTGGTACAAAAAAAGACGGCAGGAACTCACAATACATTTTCGGGGAAAGCAAAGAATTTAAAGATATACTTCGCCAGATGGACCTGGTGGCACCAACCAATTACAGCGTCATTATTTCCGGCGAAAGCGGTAGTGGTAAGGAAGCGATTGCACAGGAGATACACTCACGAAGCAAGAGAAGCAATGCGCCATTTATTGCGATCGATTGCGGCGCCCTGTCAAAAGAATTGGCCGCCAGTGAATTATTTGGTCATGAGAAGGGCTCATTCACGGGGGCTGCCAATCAAAAGATCGGTAGCCTGGAACTGGCAAATGGAGGTACTGTTTTCCTGGATGAAATAGCCAATCTTTCCTATGATGCGCAAGTGTCTTTATTACGAGTGGTGCAGGAAAGAAAACTTCGGC
This sequence comes from Ferruginibacter sp., assembly GCA_039916545.1. Classification (GTDB taxonomy): domain Bacteria; phylum Bacteroidota; class Bacteroidia; order Chitinophagales; family Chitinophagaceae; genus Ferruginibacter. The sequence goes on along the minus strand of JBDSLD010000363.1, from coordinate 30,739 downwards.
GCGTCGGTGGCATTAAAGATATCGACCTGGATATCAGGATCATCGTAGCAAGTAATGAACAACTTTGGGATGCAGCGAAAATCGGCAGGTTTAGAGAGGACCTGTATTATCGTTTTAATGAATTTAGTATTAACGTTCCCCCGCTAAGAGGGCGTAGAGATGATATTTTAACCTTTGCTCATTTCTTCCTTGATAAAAGTAACAGCGAGCTGGAAAAGCAGGTACGGGGTTTTACGCCAGAGGTAGAACATATTTTTAAATACTATAAATGGCCAGGAAACCTTAGGGAACTAAAGAACGTGGTAAAGCGCTCCGCATTGTTGGCGGATGGTGATATGATCGATGTTAAGGCTTTGCCGTTTGAACTGGTAAACCATAACCGCCTGGCCTTCGATTCTGCAATTGAAGAAGATTCGAAAAATAATGCGGATGAGACACCTGGCCGGAATGCTTCTCCATCTAATACAGCAATTGCAAATGCGCAGCCGCATATTGCCCCAGCCGAAGAATTCAATAAATTGAATAAATATACCTTGAAAACGGTAAGCATTGATGCAGAATACGAGATGATATTAGAAGCATTGAAAAAAGCAAATTTCAATAAGAGCAAAGCTGCCAAATTATTGAACGTTGACAGGAAAACTTTATACAATAAAATGAAACAATATAACGAGTTTAACGAACAATAATTAACTGCATGCTGGATTCATTTGTAAAGGGTTTTACCGAGATAAGGGATGCACTCGACGGCGACGAGGCTGACTACAATTTTTTTGGAAAGAACTTTTCTTTTTTTTCTGCAGAGCCTATTCTTTTCTACAACACAGAAAAGGACGTGATCGTATATGCCAACAGCATGTTCAGCACTGAATTCAATTACACGGTTGAGGATCTCGCTGAATGGAAGTACAGCATTTACCCTCTATTGAATGAAGATGACCATGTACCATTCAAACAAGCAATAAAATCATTACTGGAGGGTGATGAAAACACTCATTTTCCTGATGCCAGTTACCGGCTTGTCAACAAAGGAAAAAATTACAGCTATTACCGGATGAAGGTCCGCAGACTGCACAAATCCTACTACTACATACAGCTTGAAAATTCTGTAAAATTAGCCATTCCTGTTTTAAAAAACAGGACAGCCGATGACCTGATGACGAATGCAGAATCCATTTTGAAATTTGGCTTCTGGATGTGGGATATCAATACCGGCAAGTTGTACTGGACAAAAGGTATGTTCCGCTTATTGGAATACGATTCGGATGAGGAAATAGGAACAGTTATTACGTATGACCTTTATGATTCCCATATTTTAAAGAACGATGCCTATCTTGAATTTGAGAAGAGGTTTAAAGATGGCAAGCTAAAAGACTCTTACCGGAATAAATTTCAGTTGAAAACAAGTAAGGGCAACCTGCTTACCGTTGTTGAAAATGCCAGGATAGAATATGATGAACATGGTAAAATGAAAACCGTCACCGGTGTTACCAGGGATGTAACCATCCAGGAAGAAAGCATGAAGAGCCTCGCTGATTACAAAGCCATGATGCTGGAGAATGAAACATTTCTAAATTATGGAACATGGGAAAGCGACCTTGAGGGAAATACAGTATTCTGGTCAGAAGGCATGTACAATATATTTGGATATGATGACGCCGATAAAGAAAAAGTAAGCGTTAATAAGGATCTCTATTTGAAGCACATAAAACCCGAAGATTATTTGCGCAGCATAGACCACGATCCCACCTCAGTTAAGGACCAGGATAATTATCAATGGGATTATGAAATAAAAGACAACAAGGGCATCGTTAAAATACTATCTACCTATGGCAAGATGATCCGTAATAATAAACAAGAGATACAAAAAATAATCGGGACAACACGCGATGTGACCGAGTTACGGAGGTACGAGAAAATGCTGGAAGATAAGATTGCAGAATTAAACCGTTCGAATAAAGAACTGGAAGAATTCGCTTACGTTGCATCTCACGATCTGCAGGAACCTTTGAGAAAGATATCGACTTTTACTCAACGCCTTCAACTCAAATTTTCGAATAAATTAGGCGATGACGGAAACGTTTACGTTAACCGCGTGGTGGGTGCCTGTGAAAATATGCGAAAGCTGATCGACAACCTCCTTGAATTTTCACGGATCGGCCTCAATAGTCCGCCCCCGGAGGAAGTGGACCTTGGTGTTATTGTAAACGAAGCGATCGATGAGCTCGACCTGGTTGTTGATGAAACCAACACAATTATCACTGTTGGTGCATTGCCTGTAATAGAAGCGATCAGCAGCCAGGTGCTACAGCTTTTTGTAAATATTTTAAATAATTCAATCAAGTTCAGGAAGGAAGATACCTCACCGCGAATAGAAATAAGTTCGAGGTTGATGGGAGCACAAGAAAAAAAAGCGCTTGCGTTACCGGAAGGGACCGCGTATTTCCTGATCACGGTAAAGGACAATGGTATCGGTTTTGAGCAGCAATATGCACAAAAGATATTTCAACTTTTTCAACGGCTCGAAGGTAAATCCGAATATCCTGGTACCGGCATCGGTTTAAGTATTTGCAAAAAGATAATCGTTAATCACAAGGGCGTTATTTTTGCAGAAAGTGAACCTGGTGAGGGTGCTGTTTTTTCTATAATACTACCACAATATCAATAAGCACATATGATCAATACGCAGCAACTTCTTCGGATTTTGGTAGTCGAAGATGATGAAGATGATTTTATACTGATCAGTGACTATTTTAACAATATCACGGCCTGGAAATTTGAAATAAAATGGGTTCAGCGCTATGCTGCTGCTATTGATGAACTATGCAGCAATCAATATTCTCTGTGCTTTTGTGATTACAGGCTGGGCGCCAGGAATGGGATTGACCTGATCAGGGACGTAGTGGCGAAAAATACGGTTACGCCAATCATTTTACTAACGGGTAAGGGTAACTATAATATTGATATAGAAGCAACCAAGGCGGGTGCTTTTGATTACCTGATCAAGGCGGACCTGGATGAAGATAAATTAGAGCGTACCATACGATATACCTTAGAGCGCATTAACAACCTGCAAAAAATACAGGAAAGCGAGCGCAGGTACCGCGGTATTTTTGAGAAATCCAAAGACATCGTTTTTATTTCCAGGCAGGATACTACCCTGACCACGATCAACTATGCGGTGACGGATATACTTGACTTTACAGTAGAAGATTGCATTGGGAAAAAATTAACCACATTTTTAAAGAACCCTGATGACATGGCGTATTTTATTTCCCGGGTACAGGCTGAGGGAGAGGTCGATAACCTTGAAATGGAATTTGTAACCCCCGGCAAGGAGATTAAAACATGTTTGATCTCTGCCTCTATGGAAATAGACAGCAGCAATGAACATTATGTGCAAGGAATTATCCATGATATAACCGATCGTAAAAAAGCAGAGAAGGCAAGTCTGCAGGCTGAAAAGCTGGCTGCTTCCGGACGCTTTATCCGGACATTGGCGCATGAAGTCAGGAATCCGCTTAGTAATATTAAACTTGCTGTAGAGAACCTGTTGCAAACGGCAGCGAATAAAGACGATAATTTTTACCTCGATATCATTAACCGGAACGGCCAAAGAATAAATGATCTTGTTACAGAGCTATTGCAAAGTTCCAGGCCAGCGGATATCATCCTGGCGGATGTTTCGTTGCATGCATTATTAAATAAAGTGGTCTCTTCTCTTGATGACAAGCTGATCCTTCGAAACATAAAATTAGTTACGAATTATGATACGATAGATTGCACAATAAAAGCAGATGCGCCAAAGCTGGAAATGGCCATTTTGAATATGCTCGTAAATGCGATAGAAGCCGTGCCCGATGGTACGGGAATGATAGAAGTATCAACAATTTGCCAAAGCAAGTCATCCCAACTTTATATAATCGATAACGGTTGCGGTATAAGTCCGGAGAATAAAGAAAAACTCTTTGAACCATATTTTACCTCAAAGCGAAACGGCATTGGCCTTGGGCTCGCTACTACCTTAAACATACTTCAAAGTCACAATGCCCGGATTGACGTTCAATCGCAGATAGACAAGGGGACTGTATTTACAATTTCTTTTTCTCAATAAAAATTTTCACACTCCTTGCAAACCACGCATTGGCAACCATGATAATGTGGAAATATTTTCTCAAGCAATCGCAATTCTTTCCTTCAAGATCAATTATTGCATTTCAAACTTTCATTAACTATCTTTTTGCAAACAGCTTTTAAGTGAATCCTTAAAGACCACCCATTCATAAGTGAGTAGCAGCAAGGAGTTTAGACTACAGTAATCTCCAAAGTTCACGATGTCAATTATGTTTTTCTAACATCCATATTGATTTAGCGCCCGATTATTTCTGGCATACTTTTTTAATAGTTTATTGAAAATCAGGAAATAATTAACGCTTCCAAACCTGGAGAACTTGCGCGCTGGTTGTCATTTTTCCGAAATATTTTTTATCCGGGAAAAATAAAAGAATGTATCTGGCAAGGGTTATAATAAATTATTTCAGCTTTCCCTGTAACCAGGGCCGGTAAAATTTAATACTCACCATTAATTAAAATGAACATTTATGCAAAACAAATCATTAGCAATTTTACCGGCACTTTTAGCAATAGTAATGTTAACTTCCGGATGTGAAGTCATCGGGGGAATTTTTAAAGCCGGTGCCTGGACAGGCGCCATTGTGGTAATCCTGATCTTGGTAATAGTCATATGGATCATTGCCAAAGTATTTTCCAAAAACAAATAATGCTACAGGCCATATGATCTTTTGTAGACATCACAACAGGTCCAAAGTTTTTAAATGCTATTCAGTAACGGTTAAATAAAAAGCTATGGCAAATAAAAGGTTGTCCTCCGCTAAGATGAGCGAAGAAGATACAATGCCGGAAACTGACGTTAGTAAAGAGTTTATTAACTTTTTTGTTGACCAGTTAGAAGACATTTACTGGAGCGAGAAACACCTCGTAAAAGTTTTTCCGAAAATGCAAAAAGCGGCTTCTGAAAAAGATCTAAGGAATATCTTTTCAGATTTCCTGGCCACCGCTCAATTACAGGTAGAAAGACTGGAACAGGTATTTGAACTGATACCAGAAACTTCCCGTGCAAAAAAATGTGAAACAATTGATGGCTTGTCAGAGGAAGCCAATCATGTGATTGAGGGCACGGAAAAAGGAACAGGGATAAGGGATACCGCTATTACAATGGTAGCTCAAAAGATCAAGAAATATCAGGTCGAAACTTATACGGGGTTAGTTCAATTGTCTGGAAAGATGGGTAATGAAGATATTATTTCTTTGTTGGAAGAAACATTATGGGAAGAAAAAGAAGGCTATGATCAGCTCACAGCACTTGCAGAGGGAAGCACTGACCGCCCGTTGGCAAATTTATCAACAGGTACCGAAAAAAACCAGGCAGATGAAGCAGTAGCCGTTTACGAATCGATTAATTTAACCGGAAAAAATGAGCCAAAATAGTTACTGATTTTTATATGCAAACCGGTGGGTCACGTTGGCTCGTACTTAATAAACCATCAATAAAAATACATGGTACAGCTTAGCCATAACAAATATGTAAAACTGGCAAATGATTATGCCGCAGCGGCTTCGTCGGCCCATTTGACATATGTAAACGATAAAGACCCCGGCATTGAAAGAATAAAAAAGGGTAAGAATTTCCTGTATTCTTTTGAGCAAAAGCGGGTTGCTGAAAGAGAAGAACTGGAGCGCATAAAAAAACTCGCGATACCACCGGCCTGGAGCAAGGTTTGGATCTGTTTAAAACACAATGGGCATATCCAGGCAACTGGTTACGACATACGCGAACGAAAGCAATACCGCTATCATGCGTTGTGGAATGTACTTAGAAATGAAACCAAGTTTCACAAGTTGCTGGAATTCGGAAAAGTATTGCCTGCATTAAGATTGCAAGTGGAAAAAGACCTGTCGTTAAAAGAATTGAGCGATAAGAAAGTAATCGCATTGATTATCAGTTTAATGGAACGAACTTATATCAGGATCGGGAATGCTTCTTATGAAAAAATGAATGGATCGCATGGCATCACTACCCTTCACGATAAGCACGTTACAATTGAAGGCGATAATATTTCATTTTCATTTAAAGGCAAAAAAAATATACACCACGACATATCACTAAAGAACAAGCGCCTGGCAAAGGTGGTCAAGCAATGCAGGGATATTCCGGGCAAAGAATTATTTCAATATTATGACAAGGACAATCAAAGAAAAAGCATTGATTCGGGAATGGTAAATGCCTACATCCATGAACTCACCGGTGATGTTTTTACAGCGAAAGATTTTAGGACCTGGGCTGGATGCCTGCACGTGCTGATGGCATTTAAAAACATGTCAGTGGCTGAAAATATTACATCGTGTAAAAAAAATGTCAATGAAGCGCTGGACTATGTAAGCAAGCATTTAGGAAATACCAGGTCTGTTTGTAAAAAATATTATGTTCATCCCGGAATTATCCGGTTGTATGAAGAGAATAAATTAGATAAATACCTAAACGAATTGGATAAGATTGAGATCGATGACAATATCACCTATCTAACAAAAGAAGAAAATGTATTGATGAAATTATTGACAAAATTATAAAGACAGTCAAGGGTTATTATAATTTAGAAGTTATTATTCCTACTTGTAACAGGCGAGTCCCCGCCAGCTTTATCTTGAACTGAAAACCTTTTGCCGCAGGACTCGCCGTTGCCTAAAAGGTATGTCACGAATTTATAAAAAGTTATTCCCCTTTTAAAAAAACTTAAAACTAACTATTGTAAGTTGTGTGAATTTACAGCGTCGTGACTCCTCCTCCCGGTAATAGTTATATAAATTTGGGTCGCCTGAGAGGTGGAGGCTTTAGTTGGTGTTTTCATAAAAGGGATTCTATAAATTTAAAGCTACAGTCTATAAATGTTCGAAACCTGACATCGTACTATCACTCACCAGTTCGCATCTATATTTTGGCCAGTTATATAATTTCATGATGAAATTTTTATAACCGACAGCGTTAATTGTGGCTGCCTATATTTTTCTACGGTTCTTGAAGTACGCAAAAAACCATCCTGGAAAGGATGGTTTTTAATATACCTAAAACCTTAAAAGACATAGTTAAATTGCTTAACGCCAGTTTATAACCTCATGGGTTATTTCGCTGTTTTCTTTTGAATAACTTCTACCTCTGTGATAAAAGCGCTGATGTCCGGATCAGCATAGGCGCCGTAAGCATCGATCACTGTTCCTTTTTTTCCATCATCGGTTTCTATCACATACATTATAGAACTATCGTCCGGATCATTTTGACCCTCGAACCTAAAAAAGTTAATAATGGAAACTTCGCCTGGCTTGTACTTCTTCTCAGTGTCCACACATTTTAATAGTTCGTCCTCAATCACAAAATCTTCTTTGTATCCGTCCTCTACCATTTTTTTATGGCAATCTACAAGTGTTTTCAAATATGGGGCTGTTGGTGCATTCATAATTAGTTGATTTTATGTGTAAGGGGTGGCCATTGCCTGGTTTAAAATAGATCTAAAAATAGGTAAAAATATCGTGCCATTATTAATCCTTGATAATCAGTGCCTTTAAAACTTACTTGTAGAATTTTTTACTCAACGATTGTTAATATTGCGGAAAGCGGGCGAGTGATGATTTATATACCAAATTTATAACACAGTTTTTTTATTAACAAGTTATCGGTATCATACCTGGTATTGTTGGTCTTGCCAGTTGGATGTTGACCAAACTACACTTGAAAATACCCTTACCTGTCCATGTTGCAAAACCAGTTTGTTCAGTAAGTACACATCCGAGCATTGGTACGATTATTCGTTATGCAATAGTTAATTAGTGAGGAGTACTTTGCTGTTGATCCCATTAAAATGAGCAATCATACGACAGGTAAATTTTTTGACAATCTTTTTATAAATTAAAATGAAAAGTGATGACTGGAACAAACGATGAACTGGATACTTTAAAAGATCAACTCTCCGGTATTACTGGCCAGTTAGAAGATATGCGGGTATACACAGACGCGATCGTGGATACCATTAACGAACCAATAGTTGTTCTTGATAAGGATTTGAAAGTAAAGAATGCCACCAAAGGGTTTTATAATAAATTTAATATAACTGAAGGGGCAATTGAAGGACATTATTTTTATGAATTAAAAAGCTGTCCCTGGAATGACCCGGAGCTTGTTGAAAAATTAATGTCGATAATTGTTAAGGGTGATTCCTTTTCCGATCATGAAGTAATATGTCAATTCCCTGCTTCAGGAGAAAGGGTTTTTAAAATGAATGCACGTCACCTGGAAAACTTACAGGACAAACATTTGATCATAATCAGTATCAATGATATTACCGACAGTCGTTTTGAAAAAAATAAATTGATTGAAAATAAACGGAAACTTGAGGAAAGGATTAGATTGGCCGTTGAGTCTGCCGATATGGGCACCTGGGACATGGACCCTGAAACGGGTAAAGTTATATGGGATGACAGGTGCCAGGAATTGTTTGGATTCAAAGGTTCGGTTTTAACTTACGAGGAATTTTTAAACAGGTTACACCCGGATGACAGGCCCAATACCGACAAAACTATAAAGAGCTCAATACAAGGATCAGACAATGGAAAATATTTTATAGAATACAGGACGCAATCCGAAGAGGACCAGGATATGAAATGGCTCAAAGCGACCGGCCGGGCATATTTTGATGCAAACGGTAAAGCCATTCATTTTGCAGGTACAGTAATGGATATTACTCAGCAAAAATTAAATGAACAATTACTCAGGGAAAGTGAAGAGCGCTTCCGCATGGCATCGGATGCTGCGGCGGCAATGATCTGGCTTAGCGCTACGGATAAAATGTGTAATTACTTTAATAAAAGCTGGCTGCAATTTACAGGCAAAACCTTCGAACAGGAAAAAGGGAACGGATGGATGGCAGGTGTACATCCCGACGATTACACCAGGTACGCTGCTATTTTTGTTGAAAATTTTGATGCCAAGAAGGAATTTTATATGGAGTACAGGCTGCTCAGGCATGACGGAGCATACAGGTGGATCTCTGACTCGGGGGCTCCCCGTTTTTCACCGCAAGGTATTTTTGAAGGATATATCGGGACCTGTATTGATATTCATGACCAGAAAATGACCCAGGAAGAACTGGAAAAAATGGTAGCGGACAGAACTCAATTACTCAGCGATGCGATTAGTAACCTGGAAATATCGAATCAAAATTTAGAGGAATTTGCTTATGTCGCATCCCATGATCTGCAGGAGCCGTTGCGAAAAATCCAGACATTCGCCAACCGGCTGCAGGAAAAAAATGGAGAGCACCTGAGCGAAAACACCAAATTATACCTATCAAAAATTACCAAGGCGTCGCTCAGGATGAGTCGGTTGATCGGAGATCTGCTGAATTATTCTCGTTTGCAAAGCACGGATAGTACTGTTGAAATCATTGACCTAAATGATGTACTTACAAATGTGCTTGGCAATTTTGATATGATCATCCAGGAAAAAAAGGCAGTTATCAATGTAACGAAACTACCCGCGATCAGATCAGTGGGTATGCGCATGTACCAGCTTTTCCATAATTTGATAAGCAACGCTTTAAAATTTTCCAAAGAGAACACTTCACCTATTCTAAAAATATATTCCGAAGATCTGACAAACGAAGCCCGCGAAAATTACCCATTGCTGAAAAAAGACACGAACTATACCATGATCACTTTTGAAGATAATGGAATCGGTTTTAATGAAGAGTTTACAGAAAAGATATTTAATATATTTCAACGCCTGAATGGCGTGGGCGAATATGAAGGCACGGGCATCGGCCTGGCTATTTGTAAAAAGATCGTCAGCAATCTCCATGGGATAATTTTCGCAGAATCAACAGAAAATGAGGGCGCATTTTTCCGTATCATTTTACCCACAAATTAATCTCCACACTGTCGAAACACCTGGAATTTTCTTTAAACCTGAAACCGGTGAAAATGTAAAGCTACTACCGGTCCCCGGCTTTTCAATACCTGGTGGTAATTTGGGAAGCTATTACATTTTCACTTTTATATCATATAATTTATTAATTTACGGCGGCATTTTTTTCTTTTGATTAGTAATTTATTAATTCCCTTGTTTATTTTATTAACCTATAGTTTGGTAATAAAAAAACATTAATTTGGAAAATGATCGTATGGCTTACCAGTACAATCACCCGGTAAATAGAATATATGACTGACAAATCGCTTTTTTTACTGATCGATGATGACCCCGATGATTTAATGTTACTAAAAGATGCCATTCATTCAATTGATGATACCATACAATTTGCTGAAGCAATGGACGGCCGGTCCGCGCTTACCTACCTTCGAAATAAAGAGCCTGATGCCCTGCCCTCGCTTATTGTATTAGATATAAATATGCCTGTAATGAATGGAAGGGAATTGCTGGCCATAATCAAAAATGACGACAAATTAAAAAAACTGCCAGTCATAATATTAAGCACTTCCTCCTACCCGGGAGATATCGATTATTGTAAACAATATAATGTAGAGCTGATCAGCAAGCCATACGGCATCAATGAACTGGTTGAAATTTCCAGGAAATTAATCGATTACATTTAACTATGGCAACAAGCTAACTGACGCCAGGGCTTTATCAGCATTGCTGATAAAGGGATCTGCTGTATAACACATAGTGTTTGCTAGAAAACGCTGAAAACCTTTACAGACAATGGATTGTGGAGATTTTTCCTGTTGAATATTGTTAATCTCACACTAAATAAATGGCCTAAAATAAAATATTACTGCGCTGTTTAATAAAAGGCATTTAAGTGTGGCCATTATTTGATTTGCTACATCATTAACCGGGTTAGCTGCCTTTCGTTGGTTCGGTTCCGATGAAATCGGAATTGAAAAAATACGCAGCCTATTTTTTCAAAGAAGCAAAAACAGCAGCGTTCCGGTTACCCGCCAGCTGGCGGACCGGCTGTGGAGGCAAAAGTAGAGCGTTGACAGGTAGTTGGTGAAGTGAAGATTCGGATTAGAAAATATTCTAAACCCTTACCTAATAACAGCGTTTTCTTGCAGACACCAAATACTTTTCGATTCATTTTTCGCTTATCAAAAATCACCAGTGAGTAAGCGACTCTACAACGAACAGAAATTGTAGAAACAATTTCGCAAGAGAATTCTCAGGTATGTTTACTCTTTGTTATCCGCTCGTTATCATAGACATTTTATTGACGGCTTCCAGCTTTGACGATAATCCTTGAACAAGCAAACGGGAAATGACAAATTGCTACGCTGTATAATTCTCTAAAACCTTTGCTGGTACTATATTACCAGCTGCCAGGCATCCTGCTATCGCTCCACAAAATTTTCCACAAGAAAAGCCGGCTATGAACCGGCTCACAGGTTTTACAAGGAAAAATTTCGCATGGGAAACCTTTGCAAAGTAACTATACAATTTCCTGCGGATGTTATATAATTGAATAAATAAGTTACATAATTTACTTGCTTCATTTATTACCGGTCAATTTGCCAGTTAATTTTCAAATGGCACCTAATTTGTCTATCAAAAATAATTAGTAAATCTTCTACAGGCAATTGGATATTATTTTACAGGTTGCCTTCACGACTTAATTTATTTTTGGTTTAACATTAAATACCAATTATTCTATCTATAAAAATTGTCACAAATAAAATCCACAACAATGCCAAAAAGAGAAGAAAAAACATGGATCACTGAAGAAGAGGCCGCGGCTATCATAGAGTTACCTGGCAGGTTTTTCAGGAAATTAGTATTAGCAGGTTCTTTAAAAGGAGTGATCAATTACCTGAATTCAAGAAGGTATTCTTATCGTTATAAAAAGACTGATATCGAAAATTACATATTCGAAGATTCTTTTTTTGCAGGGCTTAAGTAAAAGTAGGGTTCCAATGCCTGGTGCTGTAGCCCTGCAGTGATCGCGTATTGGTTAAATATTTAAATTACCCCGCTATTGTTCTGTACGCTAAGTTCCTGGTTATTTACGTCGCAATTTTTTAAGCTGTTCGTTCATGGATGGCTACAGTGTTTATCTATAATAAATCATTATAGAATTCATTTCATGACAGATAGAATTAATTTCATGACAGCACGCTGTCCTGAGTACCGGTTTAAAACAGGTTGAACCATTGTGACCAGTAAGTAAAAAACTTCCAACCAGGTTAATTTATTATTGGATTCGTAACCCATTGGCCTTGGCTATACACGTTCCGGCAAGTTAACTTTTAATAGCAAAAACTGTCACGCCATACCTTCGCTCACCAGTTAATCACAATTATTAATCTATCCTGCTACGCCGCGATCTTCTTATAAAAATTTCAGTTAAATTTACCTCCATGAAACTGAAAACATTATACCTGGTCCCCATTATTTTATTTAGTCAATCTATCGCTTGTGCCCAGGTCATCAGTTCCCAGGGAATTGACACGCTGGTAGAAAAAGTGCTGAAGACATTTGATGTGCCGGGAATTGCAGTTGCCATTGTAAAAGATGGTAAGATTATCCACGCCAAAGGCTATGGTGTGCGCTCCCTGAACACCCTGCAAAAAGTTGATGAGCATACCTTATTCGGTATAGCCTCCAACAGCAAAGCATTTACAGCAGCGGCGCTTGGCATGCTCGCAGATGAAGGTAAACTTAGCTGGGATGACAAGGTAACAGATCATATCCCCGGATTCAAAATGTATAATCCTTATGTAACGGAAGACTTTACTATCCGCGACCTGTTGACTCATCGCAGCGGTCTCGGACTTGGCGCCGGTGACCTCATGTTTTGGCCTGACTCCAACAATTTTACCAAAAAGGATATTATTCATAACCTGCGCTACCTAAAGCAGGTATCAGGTTTCAGAACAAAATATGATTATGATAACCTGATGTATATTATCGCAGGGGAAGTGGTGGCAAAGGTTTCCGGAATCAGCTGGGAAGATTTTATAGAAACAAGGATCATGCAACCGCTGGGAATGACCGAAAGCGCCGCGTCTTTTAAACGTGTTAATAATAAAAACAACTTGATCGATCCGCATGCGCCGGTTGATGGAAAAGTAAAAGTAATTCGCCGTGACTGGAGCGAGGTGGCCAATTCGGCCGGTGGAATTTACAGCAATGTTACAGATATGTGCAAATGGATCATCATGCAAATGGACAACGGAAAATATGGCGACGGCCTTAATAAAAAAATGTTCAGCGAGGAGGTACACCAGGAAATGTGGACGCCGCAAACGATCATCCCGGTAAGAGGAAATACGCCCTACAACACCCATTTTTCGGCTTACGGTCTTGGATGGTTCCTAAGCGACGTTAAAGGATACTTACAGGCTACACATACCGGCGGACTTGCAGGAATTGTAACCCAGGTTACGTTGATACCCGAAATGAAATTAGGCATCATCGTATTTACCAACCAGCAATCGGGTGCGGCATTTACGGCTATCACCAATACCATTAAAGACAGTTACCTCGGTATGAAACCAAGCGACCGTGTGAAGCAAAACCACGAAAGGGTGATGGCAAATGAGGCAAATGCAAAGAAAATTACGGACAATATCTGGAAGGATATCGAGTCTATGCAAAAAGCCAATACCGCATTAAAGGACTCGGCTTTATTTACCGGAACATATACCGATAAATGGTTTGGTGACATTGCAATCACGGTAAAAAAAGGCAAGCTTTGGTTCGACTCAAAGAGATCTTATTTTCTGACCGGCGAAATGCTTCCTTACAAAGGAAATACGTTTATTGTAAAATGGATCGACAGGAGCATGGATGCGGACGCATTTGTACAGTTTGACCTGGATAACAACGGCAAGGCAAACCGTATAAAAATGAAACCTATTTCTCCGCTTACGGATTTTAGTTTTGATTTCCAGGACCTCGATTTTACCAGGACCCAGTAAGCAAAGCCTTGCATTTTACTTTACGCTGTCTTAACTAAAAGGCGTTGCCCCGTAGCCTTTTGCTACTGATAAATCCTGTACCTTTAATTTTGAACGAATATTAGACCCACTTAAAATAATACAAACAGTTGCATTATTTTGCTGATTATCTCTTAAACAAATATGATCCACATCTTTAAATTGAGCACAGTCTTTATACTGCTCTTTACCATACCCGGAATCACTATGCAGGGCAAAGTTGCACGAGCTGTGGTAGACAAAACAATTTATTATAAAGCGCTCGCCGGCAGCGATCTTACTGAAGTAAATGCCATGCTGGATCAATTGGAAAAAGGTGGCTTTCCGGAAAAAGCCGCATACGAGGGAGCCTTACTGATGAAGAAGGCAGGCCTGGTAAAGAAGATCTCCGAGAAACTAAGTTTTTTTAAATCAGGCCGCGCAAAACTGGAGGAAGCGATCAAAAATAATGGCGGAAATGTAGAATACCATTTTCTGCGTTTGATCATACAGGAAAATGCACCAAAAATTGTTAGATACAGGGGAAATCTAACACAAGATACCAAAATCGTCCGCACCTCGTTTAATAAATTACCCGCGCCCATTCAACAAATAGTAAAAGAGTATAGCAAAAATTCAAAAATTTTGAATCCCGCAGACTTTTAATTTTGCATTCTCATGAGTAAAAATATCCTGGTTATTTATTATACCCAAACAGGACAATTGGGCGATATCATTGAAAATTTCATCTCACCGCTTGAAAATGAGGGGAACGTGATTGAAAAAGTAATCGTACAACCATTGGAACCTTATCCTTTTCCCTGGACAGGCAAGAGTTTTTTTGCGCAAATGCCCGACTGTGTTTTACAGGTACCGACTGCACTTCAACCTTTTCAATTAAAACAACCTAAATATGACCTGGTGATTATCGGCTACCAGGCCTGGTTCCTTTCGCCTTGTATCCCGGTCAATTCTTTATTGAATCACCCTGCTGTGGAAGCCATTTTGAAATATACACCAGTGGTAACCATTACGGGCGCAAGAAATATGTGGATCAGTGCAATGGAGGATATAAAAAAAATATTGAAAACAAAAGATGCGCGCTTATCAGGCAATATCGTACTGGTTGATAAACATGCTAATTTTGTAAGTTTTGTCACCATCCTTTACTGGATGTTCAGCGGCAAAAAAGATCGTTACTTAAACATATTTCCCACACCTGGCGTTGCCGCCGCGGATATCAGTAATACCAGGGTATTTGGCGCTACCGTAAATAAGTATTTGCAATCGGAAAAATGGGACGGGTTGCAGGCCGAATTGGTTCAGCAAAAAGCGGTGGAAGTTAAGTACAACCTGATGTTCATAGAATCAAAAGCTAAACGCATATTTGGGATATGGGCCAACTTAATTGTTAAAAGAAAAAAAAGGACACCCTGGCTTGTTGCATTCAAATATTATCTTTTAATTGCACTATTTATAGCAGCCCCGATCATATTAACGGTCGATGCAATTTTTTTCAAACCGTTTCTGTCGGCGCGTATAAAAAGACAAAAACAATATTATTCAGATGTTAAATAATTCTCGTACAAATGTCGCTTAAACCGGTCTATATTACCAATACCGCTGTGTTTTTTCCCAATGAACCTGTGTCAAATGATGAAATGGAGGAATTTCTTGGTTACATAGATGATAAGCCTTCGAAATCAAAAAGGATCGTATTAAGAAATAATGGTATCAAAAACAGGTTTTACGCGCTTAATAAAGATGGTAAACCGACACATACCAATGCAGAAATGACGGCCAATGCTACCAGGGCACTATTTAAAAATGATTCCGACCAGTTGAAGAAAATTGAATTATTATCCTGCGGTACATCTTCTCCTGACCAGTTGATGCCATCTCACGGGGTAATGGTGCATGGCTTGTTACCTGAAACAAATGGCATCGAAGTAGTTTCCCCGGCAGGCGTTTGCTGCGCAGGAATGCATGCTTTCAAATATGCTTATTTATCTATCAAGGCGGGAGACATCCGGCTGGCAGTAGCTACCGGATCTGAACGGTTTTCCGCCTCACTTGTTGCCGGCGTGTTTGAAGACGAGGCGCAAAAAATGAAAGCGCTGGAAGCCAATCCTTATATCGGTTTCGAAAAAGAATTCCTGCGCTGGATGTTGTCGGATGGTGCCTCGGCATTTTTATTATCAGATAAGCCGAATGAAACCGGTTTGAGCCTTCGGGTGGAATGGGTGGAAGGCGTGTCTTACGCCAACGAAAAAGAGGCCTGTATGTACATGGGTGCCGAAAAGCTGGAAGATGGCACCCTGAAAGGGTTTCTTGAATATTCTCCAGACGAGATTTCCAGTAAATCTTTGATGAGCATTAAACAGGACGTAAAATTGCTCAGTGAGAATATTGTTCCCCTGGGCGGTGTCGGACTAAAAAGCACATTGGAAAAGCACGGATTAAAATCGGCTGATGTAGATTATTTTTTGCCACATATGTCAAGCGATTTCTTTAAAGAAAAGATCTTTAAAAGATTGATCGAAAATGAAACAGGCATTCCATACGATAAATGGTTCGTCAACCTCACTACCCTGGGAAATGTAGGCGCAGCATCGGTTTACCTGATGGTCGACGAATTGTTCCATAGCGGCAAACTAAAGGTAGGCGACAAAATATTATTGCTGGTTCCGGAGAGCGCCAGGTTTTCTTATATGTATAGCTTGCTGACCGTTTGTTAGATCGTTTGTCCGGCGCAGTGTTATAAAAAGGATATGCCTGGTTTTTCTTTTTGCAATTTTCAAGACTTTTTCAGTATCACTGTAAATCTTTCAATATGAAAAAAGACGAAATTCCGCAGGATGACGGCGCACTTAACAAGTTGACCAAGGAAGTGGTATATGCCGTGGACAATACCGGCAAATACGTAACTGAACTTAGCACCGGCTGGCAGATTAAATCTACTGCATTGGATGTTGCCTGGAAAGATATCGGGGAAAGAGTGGCAGCTGCAAAGCAAAAAGTGATCAACAAGGAAGCAAGTCCCCTCCTCTATTTTATGGAACTTCGGTTGATGGATATCGGGATCGTTTCAGCTTACACCGGGTTTTGGAAATGGACTATCAAACAACACATGAAACCTGCTGTCTTTGATAAATTGCCGGAAAAAAAATTACAACAATACGCGACCGCTTTTAATATAAGTATAGCTGACCTTAAAACCATGAACGTACATGAAGACTGATTTTCAACATTTGCAGGCAGCTCATTGTGAAAATGGAGTTACAACAAACTTATTGAGAAGCGTGGGCGTGGATAAAATAACAGAACCGCTGAGTTTTGGCATTGGATCGGGGATATTCTTTGTGTACATCCCCTTTCTGAAAATCAACAAAGGCCCCGCAATCGCTTTCCGGACCATGCCCGGACTCATCTTCAAAAGAACCTGTAAATCGTTGGGCATCCCCGTAGTAAGAAAAAAATTCAGTTCAAAAGAACAGGCGGAAAAGGTGCTGGAAGAATGTCTTCGTGCCGGCCGGCCGGTAGGATGCCAGGTGGGCGTTTATTACCTTACTTATTTTCCTAAAGAATACCGTTTTCATTTTAATGCACATAACCTCATTGTATATGGCAGGGAAGATGATAATTACCTGGTAAGCGACCCGGTAATGGAAAACGTAACCACCTTATCGAGGTACGAACTTGAAAGGGTACGTTTTGCAAAAGGGCCACTGGCACCCAGGGGCCAGTTGTATTATCCAAAAGAAAACGCTGTGGTAACGGATGACCTTATGCGAACCGCGATAAAGCATGGCATAAAAAAGAGCGTGAACGATATGCTGGGCATACCCTTCAATATTGCCGGCGTGAAAGGCATCGCCGGTACCGGCCAGAAAATAAAAAAATGGAGGGATCAACTCGGGCAGCAAAAAGCAGGATTATACCTTGCCCAATTGGTAAGGATGCAGGAAGAGATCGGAACGGGTGGTGGTGGATTCCGGTATATTTATGGTGCGTTTTTACAGGAGGCTTATCAATATATACCAAAGGAAGAGCTACTTCAAATCTCTACCCTGTTTACCCAATCGGGTGATCTGTGGCGAAATGCCGCTGTACAGGCTGCCGGCATTTACAAAGGAAGGATCGGGAGCCAGCAGGATTTTAACACCATGGGCGATTACCTTATTGAAATCGCAGCACTTGAAAAAACGGCTTTCCAGGCGCTGTCTAAAATAAAATGGCGTCCATGAGCAATGATGCCGTGCGTATCAGCGACCTGGGCTTCCGGTATCCCCGCGCAGCAGGCAATTGCTTTCAACATTTAAATCTTACCATAAACGCAGGCGACCGGTTTGGCTTGTTTGGACCGAATGGAGCCGGCAAGACAACACTTATGAATTGCATGACGGGCCTGTTGTCATTTAAGGAAGGCACCATCGAATTGCTGGGGCACCCGGTCAATCAAAATAAAAAGGAACTCAACCGGCTTTTTGGATTTGTACCACAGGATTTTTCATTTTACCATGAACTAACGCCGGTGGAAAACCTGGCGTTTTTTGGCGCCTGGTCGGGCATGCACAAAACGGAGATCAGAAAACGGACCGCTGAATTGCTGGAAATACTGGATATGACTGAGGTCGGAAATAAACAGGTGCAAAAATTTTCCGGCGGTATGAAGCGCAAAGTAAACCTGGCGATCGGCGTTATTCATCAACCCAAAATTTTATTCCTGGATGAACCTACCGTAGGTGTGGATATACAAACGCGAACAGCCATCATCAATTACCTGAAAGAGCTAAATCATGCAGGAACAACGCTGATCTATACTTCCCACCAGTTAAATGAAGCCGAAGAATTGTGTAATTCGATCGCCCTTATTGATGACGGAAAGCTCATTGCGCATAATTCATTGGATCGATTGCTGATGGAACATAGCGAAATGGACCTGGAAGGATTGTTCATTAACTTAACCGGTAAAAAATACAGGGATGAATGATGTATAAACTAAGGGCTACTATAGTAAAAGACCTGATCATCTTAACCCGGGATAAAGTAGGGCTGTTATGCATGTTCGCGATGCCCATTGTGCTGGCAGTCGTGATAGCAGCATTACAAAACAGCACATTCGAATTGGTAAATGACAATAAAGTACCGCTACTGCTCTGCAATAAAGATACCGGTGAGATCAGCAGGCAACTGGTAACAGCCATTGAAAAAGTAGGTATTTTTAATTTAAAGCAGGTGGTGGCGAACCAGAGTGAAAAGGAGATCAGCGACCGCATGCATGCAAAAGACGCGCTGATCGCTATTATCATTCCTAATGATTTTTCGGCCAAAATGAAAATAAAGGCGCAAACGGTATCCGGCAAGGCGCTGAATGAATTTGGATTGGAAGCTGATACAACAACGGCAGGCGCAGGCAGTGTTGAACCAGTTACTTTATTGTATCACCCGGTGCTGCAGGAATCTTTTCGCCAATCTATAAAAGGAGCTTTGAGAAGTGCGCTGCAATTGGTGGAAACAAAACAAATACTGAAGAGCCTGTATTTTTCTTTAAATGAAAAGCCGTTGCCGGCAAAGCTCGAAAATGAGGTGCTCAACAACCAAATGACCATCAATGAAGTGCCTATTTCGCGGGATGGCAGTCGTAAGATACCCAACGCCACGCAGCATAACATTCCCGCCTGGACCATCTTTGCCATGTTCTTTGTCGTAATATCCCTGGGTAGCAGCGTGGTAAAAGAAAAACTGAACGGAAGTTTTGTGCGGTTGAAAACTTTGCCAACCAACTATTTCCTGGCGTTGTTATCCAAGCAGATCACTTATCTTTTTGTTACGCTTGCCCAGGCCGCGGTTATATTCGCTATTGGTATCTGGCTATTTCCTGTTATGGGTTTGCCAAGATTGAATATGCCTTCCGACCCGGGCGGTTTGTTGTTGGTAACACTGATATGCGGCTGGTGCGCCGTAAGCTTTGCCATCTGCATTGGTGTATTCGCGCAAACACAGGAACAGGCCAACGGCATCGGCGCCGTATCGATCGTATTGCTGGCGGCTATCGGCGGGCTGCTGGTCCCAAGTTTTGCAATGCCGGATTCATTTAAAACGATCATTAAATTGTCACCCCTACATTGGTGCCTGGAGGCATTTTACGGGCTCTTCCTGGAAGGAGGAAAACTAAAAGATATTTTAATAAATATTTTACCTTTATTTGCCATAACCGTTTTTTTACAATTAATAGCGTTGGGCGGACTTAAGCGAAAGAACCTGATATGAATTTTACACAATGGAAACAGCAGAATTAAAACAGCAGCTGAAAAAGCAAATCATTGAGTTTTTAAACCTGATCTCTGTGAGTCCTGATGATATTAAAGATGACGAACCGCTTTTTGGCGAAGGGTTAGGATTGGACTCCATCGACTCGATCGAACTGATCGTGTTGCTGGGCAGGGAATATGGCATCAATATCCAGGATCCAAAAGAGGGCAGGAAAATATTGGTCGATATCAATACCATGGTAGCTTATATAGAAAAACACCGCACAAAATAAAATAGATTTATTGAGCAGGATCTTCATTACCGGGATGGGTTTGATAAGTGCCATTGGAAATTCCGTGGCAGAAAATCGTGTGGCCTTATCGGGCGGTAAATGCGGCATTACTACCTTAGAACTTTTCCCTTCAAAATATGCTAACCTGATCCCTTGCGGTGAGATCAAGATCAGCAATGAGGCGCTTCGCCAAAAATTCCAGGTGACTGAACCAGGTATTACCCGCACCACCTTACTGGCGATCCATGCTTTTGAAGAAGCGATACTGGACGGCCAGCTCACTCCGGCTCAATTGACTTCCTTTGATACCGCTTTAATTGGGAGCAGCACGGTTGGAGGCATGTGCCTCACGGATGAATTGTACGATGACGCGCAAAAATCAGCAAATGGTTCTGAATACATCAGTTCGTACGAATGTTCTTCGGTGGCGATGCATTTGCAGAAACGCTATCAAATTGCGGGTGTTGTCAATACAATTAATACGGCCTGCTCGTCATCCGCTAACGCGATCATGTATGGCGCGCGACTGATTCAAAACGGCCTGGCAAAAAGAGCCATTGTCGGCGGGGTAGATAGTCTTGCTAAATTTACCATCAACGGATTTAACGCATTACACATTTTGTCACCTGATATTTGCCGGCCATTTGATGAGGCGCGTAAGGGTCTGAACCTTGGAGAAGGCTCGGCGTTTCTTGTGTTGGAAAGAGAAGAAGACATTGCCGGTAAAAAAATATATGCAGAACTGACAGGCTACTGTAATTCGAATGATGCTTTTCATGCTTCCTCTTTATCGGATAATGGAGATGGACCCTACCTGGCGATGAGTGGCGCATTAACAAAAGCTGAGTTACTGCCGGAGAATATCGGTTTTGTAAATGCCCACGGTACTGGTACAGAAAATAACGACCTGGTGGAAAGCAGGGCGATGCTGCGTTTATTTAAGGTGCCGCCGCTGTTTGCTTCCACCAAATCCAATGTGGGCCATACATTGGGAGCAGCCGGTGCCATAGAGGCAGTTTACAGTATATTGAACATTTATCACCAGGAGATCTATCCCGGTTTGAATTGTTTAATTCCCATCACAGAAACAGGTATGTTACCCGCTGGTGCTTATCAAAAAATTTCACTGCAACATGTAATGTCCAATTCATTTGGCTTTGGTGGTAATTGTACATCCCTGGTTTTTTCCAAATCATGATGCCTATGTTTTATATACACCAGACCTCCTGCATTTCTCCGCAGCAAACGTTTCCTGATGCGGATCTGGGTGTGTTGCATCAGCCAGTTGACGGGAAGTTAAAAGTGATCGAGCCTTCATACGAAGGTATTCCGCCGGGGATATTGCGGCGCATGAGCAAGTCGGTGCGAATCGGCATCGGTGCGGCATTGCCTTTATTGAAGGATCGGCCAACACCGGGCGGGATAATTATCGGCACCGCTAATGCCGGTTTTGAGGACTGCTTTCATTTTTTAAAACAGATCGTAGATTACAATGAAGGACTGCTTAGTCCGGGTAGTTTTGTACAAAGTACGCCTAATGCGCTGGCGGGCCAGTTAGGGATACTGAAGCAGAATAAAGGTTACAATATTACGCACGTGCACCTTGGACTTGCATTCGAAAATGCCGCAACGGATGCGGCAATGATGATCGAAGAAAATCCCGGGACAAGTTATTTATTGGGGGCGGTCGATGATATCTCGGCTTACAATTACAATTTAAATTTACTGGCCGGTTGGTTCAAAAATGAAACGTTTGCTGCCGAAAAGCTATACGATCGCAATTCACCGGGAAGTATTGCCGGGGAAGGAACTGCCATGTTTTGGGTAAATGATGATCCATATAACGCTATTGCAAAAATAAAGGCGATCGGCACTGTTCATTCGGAAGATATAGCGGTGGTCAATGAACGCTTACAATTTTTCCTCGACAATCATCTGCCGGCAGGTGAAAAAATAGACCTGTTGATATCTGGCGAAAATGGTGACAACCGTTTAATAAAGTATTATGAAGCCTGCGAAAAAGTGGTTGGCGTCGGGGCAGCTGTGACAAGATTTAAGCATGCCTGCGGCGAATATCCCACCGCGTCTGCCATGGCTTTGTGGCTTGCCTGCCATATACTCCAGGGAAACGAAGTGCCCGGGCACATGATAAAAAAAGGCTGTCCCGGTAAGGAACTTAACAACATTTTGATCTGCAATAATCACAAGGGCGCGCAACACAGTTTTATATTGGTTGGTGCGGGAGGGGTACGGTGATTGCTTGATTGGTTTTGCCAAAGCATTTCGGTGCAGTAGGGTTTTTGCGGTTTGGATTGCCGCGTTGGGCTTACTGCGTCCTTACAACCTCGGCCTGGCTCCTGCCTTATGTCTTCCTCGTTACTTATACAAGCATTGTTAAATTATTGTCCATAGAATTTTTCTCTTCGTGTGGTCCTCATGCAAGAGCAGGAGTATTCGGCAGCAGTTTCACGGATGCAGCGTTAGAGATCAGTATCCATGCTATGAAAACCCCGCGGGGACGTCATAGTCTTCGAATGTTGGTGTTGCCTTAGATGCACACGGCAATCCAATAAATCACCAGGCGCATGGCTCCGGCCTTGTGTATTCTTTGTTACTGATACATGCATTCTTTGATCGATGATCTTCGAACTTATTCGGCAATCGGGTGTATATAATCTTGTTAGTTCCCTACCTGCTTATTATTGCCGAATACATATTTCCTCTCCCATATATTGAAGGCCGCCCGCCTAATTTTTTTACATGAGTATAGCCAGCACTATTAAATAAAGTTAACAATGTTGCAAAGCTCACCGGGTATGGAACCCATCTTGCTACCGGTATATCTGTATCATATTCTACGATTACATATATTGCTGCCGGCTTCAAATACTTTTCCATATTTTGAATGAATGCCGATTTATCTTTTACATAATGAAAAGCGTTCGCCATCAATATGCCATCCAGTTCCGTCAGTCCCAGGTCATCCTGTACAAAATCTTTTGACAATGGAATTATGTCAATCCCGTTACCTGTTACCTGTGGTTTTAAAGAGTTATTTTTATCTATACCATAAACGATACTTTCCTTTTGCAACATTCGGGCGAGGGCAAGCGAAAACAGGCCGGCGCCGCAGCCCAGGTCGGCCCATTTCGAAATGTTTTCATTCCTGTAAATACTTTCCGTTCTTATTAATTCAAATGCTTCATCCTGGCTCATGACGGATCTGTTTTATATATTTTATTCAACCTATTTCTTAAATAAAAATACATTTATTAAACAACCTGTTGCGCAGGAAAAAAAGTTTCTATCTTCAATCACATAGGTAATGCCAATAATGATGTTAGGATGCATACAGTGAGTACTAAAAGCCTTTGTAAATATTAAATCATGACCAGGGAAAATAATAAAAAATGTGTTGTTATCGGAACCGGCATATCCGGCATCGCCGCGGCAATACGGATGCGCAACAAAGGCTATTCGGTTGATGTGTATGAAACGAATAGCTTCCCCGGAGGAAAATTATCTACTGAAACCAGCAAAGGGTACCGCTTTGATATGGGACCTTCCGTGCTTACCATGCCCGATTATGTGGATGAATTATTTCGGATATCGGGTAAGGATCCCCGCGAGTATTTTAATTATATTAAACTGGATCCCTCTTACCATTATTTTTTTGAAGATGGAACAGTACTATACGCATATAGCGACAAAGAAAAATTTGCCGATGAGATGGCCGCAAAAACGATCGATGACAAAAAGACAATTCTTAAATACCTTGATAAATCGGAAGCGATCTATAAATTAACTGACGAAGTTTTTTTGCAGAATTCATTGCATAAATTCAAAAATTATTTCACCCTGCCAGTGTTAAAAGGCATATTGAATTTCGGAAAGATCGGCGCCTTTGATACCATGAACGGTGCAAATGAAAAAGCTTTTAAAGACCCGAAACTGGTGCAGTTCTTCAACCGGTATGCCACTTACAATGGCTCCAGTCCTTACCTGTCGCCAGCTACCTTAAATTTAATACCCTATGTTGAGATCATCAACGGCGCTTATTTTCCGGTTGGCGGAATGTACACTATTACATCCTCTCTTGTTCAGTTGGCAAAGGATATTGGCGTTCAATTCCATTTCTCAACACCTGTTGCTGAGATCATTGTCAACGATAAAAAAGCCACCGGTATCAGGACAAATGGTGGAACCTTTAGTTATGACGTGGTTATAAATAACATGGACATCTATGCCAGTTACCAAAAATTGCTGCCAACAATAAAAAAGCCGTTGAAAATCCTGAACCAGCCAAAATCAAGTTCAGGGATTATTTTTTATTGGGGTATTAAAAATCAGTTCAGTCAGTTGGGTCTGCATAACATTTTTTTTAGTGAAAATTACCCGGAAGAATTTGAGCATATGTTTTCAAAAAAAACTATCTACGCCGATCCGACCATCTACCTGAATATTAGTAGTAAACATGCTCCTTCAGATGCGCCGGCAGGTTGTGAAAACTGGTTTATTTTTATTAATGTCCCCAATAATACCGGGCAGGACTGGAATCTTTTTATAAGCGAAACCAGGAAAAATACCATACAAAAAATAAACAGGGTTCTGAAAACCGACATTGCCCCGATGATCGAAACTGAAATGGTTTTAGACCCGAGGTTAATTGAGCAGCGCACTTCGAGTGCATTCGGAGCCATTTACGGCAATAGTTCCAATAATAAGTTCGCTGCTTTTCTTCGTCATCCAAATTTTTCAAAAGAAATAGAAAATCTTTATTTCTGTGGGGGCAGTGTTCATCCGGGGCCAAGTATTCCACTATGCCTGTTATCGGCGAAGATCACCGCAGAGTTGGTTAAATAAATTTTTGCACTAATCGGTGTTTTGTAAACCATGAATTCTCCTTCGTGTCTTCCTTGTTGCTACTCAATTGAGTCTTTAAAATATTTGGAAGAAAAAATTATTGAGTATTCGGGGAAGCATACATTAGTAACTAAGAGGACACAGGACGGAGTCCTGCGCCTGGGATGATGGTTATATCACTTTTTACCCGATACTTTCTCTAGGGGCAGGACTCCGTCCTGTGTCTTCCTTGTTACTACTCAATTGATTTTTAAAATATTTGGAAGAAAAAAATTATTGAGTATCCGGGGAAGCATACATTAGTAACTAAGAAGACACAGGACAGAGTCCTGCGCCTGGTGAGAGATTTACTTGGATCACTTTTTTATATTTCGCCCCATCGTACCCTTCAATCTTTTAAAAAAACTTTGTCTTTTTTTAATTGAAATAAAATTGTTGTTGTACGCCGGCTGTAAATCTATAATGGGATCAGTCATTGCTGGTTCTAACATTTTCATGGTATCCATTACCATCGGCAACAGGGCAATATCCGCACTTATTCTTTTACGGGTAAAGCTGCGTAATAATTTTGTTTGGAAGGGATCCGATGCAATGGCAATTTTATTGAAACCGAGTTCTTTCGCCTTTGCATAAGAATAATAAATATTTTCTGTGCTATGCTCCGCGCGTATTTCGGAAAAGACATGCTCCGGTGGAATACCAAGCGCAACAGCATAAAGCGCCATGATGATGCCTTCGTAGTAAGGCGTGTACACGGCTGATCCCGAGAAAATAATATTTTTTGTAATGCCGTTATCATAAAGGTATTTGGCCCAATAGACCCTGCCTTTCATCGTTTTGCTCCACTTACCCTTCTCCAATGGGGCGCCAGGTACTATTATAACATCGTACCTCGTAGTTTTAGCCGCCGCCAATAATTTTTTGGTGGTTTTAGCAGAATAAGAACAGGAATTTATTAACAGGGAAAGAATACAGCCTTTTAAAAATATTACGAACCCTTTATCGGTTGGGGGACTAAAGAACTGCATACCGGTTAAATAATTTATAAATAAATCAGTTTTGTTTGCGCCTCCTATAAACCAGGCCACCGAAAATCGACATCGGCGCAAAGATAAAAATTGCCAGCACCTGTGTCCAATGATTGCCGGCTGTTTTGAAAAATGAAAAGGTCGCAAAACCTGCAATTATAAATGCAAGTATATAATTTATTTTCAAGTTGGCTGTCCCGGCCACCAGTTGTGCTGCAAATCCGCCAATGAATGAAAATACTGCTCCATAAACCGCAGTCAGGATGGCAAAAATTATTGTTGGATCAGCATGCGGATCATGCTTTGAAACTTTAAAAAGTGCCAACGCACTTATTACAAAAATCGCGTAGCCGACAATTACACCTATAATATTTTTTATCATATTGTTATCGTGTATAGTTGATTTGAAACAAACCTTCTCTGTTAAATTTCCAGGCACCTGGTTATTTTAATGCCTCATTTTTCTCCGCCACAACAACACTTCGTCTTTGCGCGGGCGTTAGTGGCTGCACCCAGGAATTGTCGTATGGTTTAAAACATGGATCTTGTTGCAATGTCTCCAGTGATATTTTATCATCAAGATAGGCAGCCAAAGAATTGAATGCGGCTTTATTTTCTTTTTTTAGAATGAGCAAGGCCGCATTGGTACCAGCTTTTACTGCAATAGGTACGCCGCCGCCCAATTCTGCCCAATGCCCGCCTAACAGTAGATTTTTTACGGGCGTCTGGTAATGGGCTATTTTATTCTGCATATTTTCCCGGCCCGGTTTGGCCCCCATCATGGTCCCATTTTTATTTCCCGTATACCGGTGGTGCGTAACCGGGGTGGCCACTTCGTAAAAAAGGATATGTGATCTTAGCCCGGGCGCACATTTCGCCTCAACCCTGCCGATGATCTGCTCCGCGATCTCATTTTTTAATTTTTTATATTTTTCGCCGCGCGTATAATTTCCATGCTCATCAATCTCTGTAAACCAGTTATCGCTGAAATCCATGTAAGCGGGCATAAACAAAGTAAGTGTACCGTGGCCCTCCGGGGCCATTGATTTATCCCGCAGCGAAGGAGCCAGTATACTGATCTCACTTTTCAAAGGATCGCCGCCGGAATGGTCGCCAAATGTCCCTTTTTCGCTGGCAATATGTACCAGTTCTTCATTGAATCCCAGCGATTCGGCCGGACAATCCAGTGCTATAGAAATTGTTACGGACGAACTGTACATCTCCGCTTTCTTTAATTTATTTTTTAGGGTGGCAGGGATCGCATTTTCCGGAAGCATTTTTTCATACAAAGTTTCCACATCATTGGCCGCAATCACATATTTACAATTGAGCGTATAGTCGTTACCGCGATGCTCAAATGCCACACCGGTGACCGTATTATTTTTCAGTAGTATTTGGTTCACCTTGCACCTGCAATGAATGGGATTATCATAATATTTGATCACATAACGCAGCCATTCGGGTATCACCTGTCCACCACCTTTGGGCGGACTTTGAAAGTCGCCGTAATATGCCCAGCCGATCGGCACCAGGCAGGCAAGTAATTCTGTTTCAGAAGCGAAAATGCGGTGGATGGCCTCGTCTTTAAAAAATTTTTTCAATCCTTTTTTTAGTCCCTTTTCACCACTGTAAGTTATAAAGGGGATGAAAGGAATTACAAATTCCAGCAGTCGTTTCTTGTTCCATATCCGTTCAAAAAATGACATGGTTTCTTCCGACCGGAAAACGCGGCTGTAATTTTTAAATGACCTGCCCAGCTTCTTCGCTGCTTTAAAAAATTGTTCTATTCCTTTTTGATCATTTGGAAATTCCGAGATCAGCTGGTCGCGCCATTCATCGGGATTATTGGTCAGTAAATAATCGAACGTATCTCCCTTGTATCGCCTGATCCTTTTTTGCGCAATGGCATTGGGATGATCCGTACCCAATACATCGAATAACCTGCTCACCAACCCATCCGGGTTGCATTGATTCAGCCAATGTATGGCAGTATCAAAAATAAAATCCTTTCTCCGGAATCCTGCAAGATAGCCGCCAACATGCGGTTCTTTTTCCAACACACAAACAGAAAAACCTGCTTTGCTTAATAAAGCAGCCGCAGTTAATCCGCCCACGCCGGCGCCGATTATCGCAATGTCATAGTAAGGTTTTAGATTAAGTTTTTCCATAAATTGTAATCATCCGGCAAGAGTGGTAAATAGAAATTTTATGAGATGAAAGCCGGGCGCTCCTTCAAATCGGCCACTACTAAGATAAGCTTTCCTATATTTAGATTCACTCTTCGCAAGCCTCCCGGGTTTAAAAATTCGGGAGGCTTGCGAGGAGCCCTTAATGATGGCTGACATTCCCGGGGTCAGTAAAAACAAAAACCCCGCTCATTTTAAAGTAAGTGACTGATCCATTTAAAAGAGAAGCGGTTACTGTAATTTGTTTGTCATCACCGATTTTATATGTTAATTCCGCCTGGATGCCGGGGGTTTTAACCGGGTCGATAACGGTTAAAAATTTTAAATTATTGCTATTTACCAGCCTTGTTTTCCTAACTAATGCCAACTCCAATAGTTCCTTTATCATTTGCAGCATACATACACCAGGCACAACAGGTTGCCCGGGAAAGTGGCCCTGGAATATTTTATGCCCGCTGTTTATTTGCAGCATGGCAGTTATTTTTCCATTGCTTTGATCCAGGCTGGCAACACTAAAAAATTCACCTGATAACATTATCTTTTGATGTGTTTTAGACCGATGGTAAAATTGAAGTTTTTATGGGTAATGCCAATCGTGTCTGGTATTCCATTTTTATAATTTCGCATGATCGCTTCCATTACAGGCTTCCTTTTTGACGCTCTTTCCATACGGATCAATTCACCGCCCGCCT
Source organism: Ferruginibacter sp. (assembly GCA_039916545.1). Lineage (GTDB taxonomy): Bacteria > Bacteroidota > Bacteroidia > Chitinophagales > Chitinophagaceae > Ferruginibacter. The sequence goes on along the minus strand of JBDSLD010000363.1, from coordinate 1,425 downwards.
TATTCGTGATATAATGATAATATCCTTTTGACTGTTTGTAAGAATAATAAACCAGTCCGCTATCTTTCCTGATCAGGACGCCGGGATCATTTATCCCTTCCATCATTACTAATTCGAAATCCTTACGCAAAGTTTTTATTACCGCTTTTTTATCCATTTGTTTCATGATGGAAAATACTTTGAATTTCCCGTCTTTTGCAAATTCAAAATCAAAGAACTTGAATCCGATCTCGTTTGAAAACACCAGCCTGGTACTACTGTCCGGCATTTTCTTTATCAGCAATAATCCGCCCAGGTGATTGCCCGCCACATCTACGCCGGCTTTATACAGGGCCACTGAAAATTCCGGTTTAAATTGCTGTAAATTTCTTACATCCCCGGTTGCCGGTTGCAAGTGTTTATAGGCTGACGCACAACCCAACAATATCGCCAGGCAACTACTTAATAGTAAATAACGCATCATTTAAACTGGTATTAAGTTCCTTATCTACAAAACGAATAATGGTATTATCGCCCGAAACTTCCTGCATCTCTATACTGTTCGCCGAATAATCTCTTTTATCCACGACTACATTGATATTTTTAAAAAGATCTTTTAACCCTTTCACCACCGGCACCAGCTCTACAAGAAAAGTCGTCTTATTTTCAAAGACCCGGGTTTTAAAGTCGGGGTTATTGAGTGAGCTGCCCTGCATGCAATCGATCATTATTTTATTTACCTGTTGAAATAATTTATTCGACCTGGCCGATATTTTGTTCTCCTTCTGGCCATCCTTTACAAATACTTTATCCTTGTTGATGATCATCAGGTAGTCGAAAGGCTGGATGTATTCCATTCGCACCAGGTTATCTTTTTTAAACCAGAATTTCCCTTTGGAAACGATCTTTTCAGACAACATACTCAGGTTTTTTTCCTGCACAAAATTGCTTTTGACAGTGAGTGTTTTCTGAGTAGCGGCTGAAAACTCCGTCTTGAATTTTGCGAGGTCGGTAAGCTGTGTATATCCTGAGTACTGCGCCAGTAAAGCATTTGTCGCCAGCAGCAGGAATGAAATAAAAAATATTTTACGCATAAGGTTTCAATTGTAACATTTTATCTAACCGGACGATCTCGTATCCATTTTCCTTTACCCATTTTATAAATGCCGGCAATATTGCCAGGGTAGTTTTATTGGTATCATGGAACAGGAAGATCGCACCCGGCTCTAAAGCATTTGTGATCTTTTTAAATAATGTTCGTTCATCTTTAATGACAGTATCCATAGAACGGACGCTCCACCCAACAGCAATATACCCGCCATTGATTATAGCTTTTTTCAAATTCGGATTAGTGACGCCATACGGTGGCCGGAATAATTTGGGTTGCAAACCGGTTACTCTTTCCATTTCCCTATCCATCATTTTTAAATCCTGCAACATTTTTTG
>JBDSLD010000362.1:0-14966 GCA_039916545.1 Ferruginibacter sp. | reverse complement strand
TTATGTTTGACGGCACGCATATTTATGAATATGCGGATATGCGCAAAGGTTTTCACCCGGATTGGAACAGCTATATTTTTAATTACAAAAGCGGCGAGGTAAGGTCTTTTTTGGTCAGTAGCGCCCGCTTCTGGTTTGATAAATTTCATATTGATGGCATACGTGTGGATGCAGTGAGCTCTATGTTAAAACTGGATTACTCAAGAAAGGCAGGGGAGTGGGATCCCAACGAATTCGGCGGTAATGGAAATATTGAAGCCATCGAATTTATAAAAATCCTGAATGAAACTATTTACCGTGATTTTCCGGACGTGCAAACAATCGCCGAGGAATCTACTGATTGGCCGAAGGTAAGCAAGCCTACTTTTGACGGTGGGCTTGGGTTTGGTATGAAATGGATGCTGGGCTGGATGCATGATACACTGGATTACTTTAAAATGGATCCTTTTTTACGGCAGTATCACCAGGGCAAGTTTACATTTAGCATGATGTATTTTTATGATGAAAATTTTATGTTGCCCCTTAGCCATGACGAAGTGGTGCATGGTAAAAAACCGATGATAAATAAAATGCCGGGTGATGAATGGCAACGATTTGCGAACCTGCGGCTGATGTACACTTATATGTACACACACCCGGGTGCAAAATTATTATTTATGGGCGATGAATTTGGCCAAACCACTGAATGGAACTATAAAAGTGAACTGGACTGGCACCTGCTGCAATATGATCCGCATAAAAAATTAAAGGAATGTGTTAAGCGCCTGAATTTTTTATACAGGGAACAGACCGCTTTACACGAATTACAATTTGATAAAGATGGTTTTGAATGGATCGGGCTTGATCACGTCTCAGAAGGCGTTATCGCATATAAAAGGAAGGGGAAAAATTCTCATGAAGACTTGTTGATCATACTAAATATGACGCCGGTAGTGCGTACGGACTGGAAGTTGCAGGTACACGGTAAATCGGTTTGGAAGGAAATATTCAACAGCGACGGTACCGGTTATTGGGGTACGGGCGACGTATTCAATCCTTATCCTCAAATAAAACTCATAGAAAAGAAGACTTTATTGTACGAAATCAATATTCATTTGCCGGCATTGGCAGGTCTGATATTTCAGTAAAAGTGATTGGCAGTCCCCCGATCTGATCGCCAGGAAGAGTTGCGGTCCGGACATCCTTTTTACCGCTAACAAAGTAATTTGTTATTAGATTTTTTTTCATTGCAGGTTTCAAATATTTCTTTTATCTTTCCAACCAGGTCGATCCAATACTTCTATAAACATCCGCCAGCCGTATCTTTTCTATTCCCTTATGAACTTTTATAATTTTCAGTAATTACTGTACCTGGCACTTGCCGTACCCCTCACTATTTCTTTCGTTTTTTGACACGATTCGGATATAGGATATTATTAATAAATTAATATAAATTTTCATGAAAAAGAAACATCTATTGCTATCGTTTTCTGTAGTGCTGTTATTTTCCTTTTACCAGGCGAGTGCAAAAATCTGGCGCGTAAATAATAAGTCCAACTACAATGCCAGTACCCTGTTTGGAGATAATTATGGCGGAACAGCGGCTTACCCTGTTTTTGCTCAAATCAACCAGGCCGTTACTTTTGGCATCGTAAATAATAATGACACGATACATGTGGAGGGATCTACCCTGACATATACTTTCGGGACCATCACCAAAAAACTGGTGATTATCGGTACCGGTTATTTTTTGACAGATAACCCTGCAACATCCAATACAACACTAACGTCGAAGCTTGAATATATCAGTTTTAATAACGGTTCCCAGGGTTCACAGTTGATCGGGCTGGATATAGTAAATAACGGCAATACAGCGGACGGCTTTGTGTATGTAAGCGCAAACGATATCACCGTTAAACGTTGCCGGATCGAAAGGGGGGTAGAATTTGCGACCTTGCTCACAGACGTATTTATTGTACAAAACTTCTTTTCAAATACGCTTATTACCAATTGCCTTTTTACAAATGGCAATACCGCATTTGTCCCTCCTACAGGCATCATATTTAATAATAATATTTGTCAGAAAACTTTAAACTGGGGCAACCCGATCGCCAACCCCACAACATTTTGGCCGATATCGCAATGCAATAACAACGTATTCGATGGACCTGATAACCTGGCTACGCCCAACCTCGCGTTTACAACCGGCGAATTCCGGAATAATATCTTAATGCCGACAAATGCGGTTGTAAATATTTCCGCTATGGCGGGAGTGATCGTCAATAATATCGGGACCTTGTCAACACAATTCGGTACGGCAAACAATAACCTTGTTGTACCAGCTATCACCACCGTATTTATCAATTCAGTTTCAAATGATGGAAAGTACCAAATACTTGCAGGTTCACAAGCAAACAACAATGGCTTTGACGGAACGGATAGGGGAGCGTTCGGAGGCACTGCCGTTACCAACCGGTACACGCTCTCCGGCCTGGCGCCGGTTCCGGTTATTTATGAGATCAATTCCGCAGGTGTGTCAAGCTCAACAGGTTTGCCGGTAACAATTAAGGCAAGGATCATAAAATAATTTATCCATGAAAATTTTTTTAATTAGCAGTTGGTTACTGCTGGGCAGCTATTTTTCGATGGGTCAAAATGTGATCCAGGTAGAATATTTCCTGGATGCCGACCTGGGCTTCGGAAATAATACTTTGGTAAACATTACGCCGTTACCAGATGGTACTTTTCCATTTACGGTCAATCTTGGCGGAGTATCGGTAGGGTACCATAAATTATACATCCGCACAAAAGACAGTGATGGCAAATGGAGCCGCACTTCGAGAAAAAATATTGAAGTAACGTCGCCTGCTTCTTCCAGGGTTATGACCGGGGAATATTTTTTCGATGCTGATCCGGGTTTTAATGCAGGCAACCCGATCACTATTTCGTCGCAGGATACGGCAATACTTCAAAATTTTACGGCAGCAACAGCAACCTTGCCGATAGGTTACCATAAATTATACATCCGGCTAAAGGACAATAATGGAAACTGGGGCCAGGCAGCGAGGCGAAATATGGAAGTGGTGAATTTACCCGTGTCTGTTGTAAAAGGAGGGGAATATTTTTTTACAAGTGACCCGGGGGTTGGCAACGCTTTCCCCGTAACTTTTGCCAATCCGCTGGCTGATGGCACTTTCTCATTTAATATACCGCTTGATAATATTCCTACGGGGGCTGATACACTATATGTAAGGGTGAAAGACAGTGTTAACCAGGCTTGGTCGCTCACCAGGTGGCAAACGGATTCACTGGTAACCTCCGTCCAGTCTGGTTTGTGGAGCGATGTAAATACCTGGAGCAATCATAAAATACCGGCGAGTACTACGGTAGTAATCTTACGTCACAATGTGATTGTGGATATTGTAGCCTTTTGTAAATCATTGACGCCGTATAGGAATGATGTGCGCGTTACTGTGAACCAGGGGATTATTTTGAATATTACCGGGCATTAGGGGTGTATTTGAAAGCTGAGGGGCGTGCAATGATGAGGAAAGCTGATAGCGGTTGCAATAAATAGGGAAAGCTGATAGCGATTGCAGTGATAAGGGAAAGCCGATAGCGGTTGCAATGATAAGAAAAGCAGGTAGCGGTTACAATGATATGGTCTGACGCCCTCGTCTGACCATATCATTGTAACCGCGGTGTAAAAGGAAGGGCTGCTCTAACCTTCGAATCGGGAGAATTTGAAAGCTTAACACTGATTTTCTATTGAGAAGAAGTGATGTTTAAATCTTATAAACATTAGTATCAGCGCTTATAACCGTCATTGCTAAATCGTCAGACGGGACGTCAGACGATTTAGCAATGACCGGATAGCTACGTTTTTTGGATGGTTAGTAAGCCTGCATCAATTCATCATCAGCACATTCACACTTCTTTGCAAAATATTAAAAGCAATCTCCGCCATCAGGTTTTCTTTATCGAGGGTAGGATTTACTTCGGTTATTTCAAAACAACAGATCTTCCTGCTTTGCATGAACTTACTGATCAGGTCCTCTGCTTCCCGTTCCTTTAACCCATTACTTACGGGTGTGCCCGTGCCTTTGGAAATAGAAGAATCAAGACTATCTACATCAAAGCTTACATAGATATCAGTACAATCTGACAGGTATCGTAGCACTTTGCGGCTGGCGCTTTCCGCGCCGTTGCGCCTTACCTCACTGGTAGTTATTACCTTAATATTATACTTGTCGATCAGCGCTTTTTCTTCTTTTTCAAAATCCCGGAGCGAAATGAGCACAATATCTTCCGGCAAGATCTTTGGAAATATTTTACCCAGATTTTTTAGTTGTTCCCAGATCTTTTTCGTTTTATCGTCCAGTTCGTGCACTTTATATTCCTCATTGTCTTCACCAATAGCAGTGGCCAGTGGCATTCCGTGCATATTGCCGGTCGGGGTTGTGTAGGGCGTGTGCAGGTCGGCATGTGCATCTATCCAGATGGCGCCCAGTTTGCTATTCGGTTTGGCGATTTTTATCCCTGCGATCGTTCCGCCTGAAGTGCTGTGATCACCACTTAATACAACAGGGAAAAAATGGCCTTTTATTGAATCGCTTACCGCCTTGCTTACTTTTTCATAAAGGTTGAGAATGCCCTGGATCCGCTTGCCATAAGGCGATTGTATTGGCTCGAACAATAAATTATTTTCTACTTCAATCTTTTCGGAAGGGAAATGCACAAAGAAATTACTCATAAAATCCAGCGCGGCAATTTTAATGGCGTCGATACCAAGACTGGCGCCACGTGTGCCCGCGCCAATCTCACTTGGTACCTCTATCAATTTTATATTCTTCATAAATATGCTTTATCATACACCGGCCAATGTCCATCGTTGTATTTTCCGAACAGCAAATTTATAACTTTCCCGCCAAAGGGTCTGCTCCATTGATGGTGCCGATCGTTTTCAGCGGTTTGAAACGCACGAACATATCTTCGCTGTACCAGTTTTCTTTCCGTGTTTTTTTGATCACTTCGGTATGTTGGTGCATTTGATAGGCAAATTGCTTCATCGCTTCCCTGCTCTGCCATACACTAAAAGTAGCTTGCTTGATAAACGGTATTTCACCGATACCGATCGATGTCATCAAGCCCTCAGCCTTACTCATTTGTACCGCCACACCATTCACGTTTTTCCAGAAAGCGGTTAGTTTCGAAATGCGGATAGTCGCCCGGGTCAGCGTAGCTATCGGGCCCGCGTAGTCGCTGTTTTTTGCCAGCGCGCCAAAAGGTTGTTTACCATCCCAGGTGCCATGCCCTTCGACAGGTTCTAAAAAGACCGTCCAGGTTTCGCATTTAAAAAAGCGTAGCCATTTGCCTATGAATGCACCGTACAATCTGGTGGTGAGGCGGTCTGCTTCCAGGTCTGTTACTGCCAATGGCTTCCGGCTCACTGCAAATATGCCCCATTGCTGCCAGTCGGGATGAATATCGAAAGTGCCGTTTTTTCCGCATCCGAGTAATTTAAAAAACGAGATGTTTTTATTGAACCAAAAGGGGAACCGGTGAAGGGCCATGGCCAATAAAGCAAAATAAGTAAATCGTTTTGGATAGCGAATGATGGTGAGCGTAACCTGCATGATGCAACGTAATGAGAATTTGAATACGAAAGTTTAAATGTTTAGGATTTTATAGATGATAGCTCTTGCAAAAAAAGGTCTGCCGCTCTCGTCTGACCGTTTTTTTGCAGGAGTTTTATAGTTGAAAAGCGGATTTGATTATTTTATTATGAGTTGATTTGTAATCGTATTTGGATAGCCCGGTTTTTAATAAACGGTCAGACGAGACGTCAGACCGTTTATTGAAAGCCTTTTAGTTTTTTGGTGGGCGTAGCGTTAAATGAAAAAGAGTTTGATGATAAATTTATTTAATAGCCCGGCATTTCCCCACGGTCAGACTGAGACCGTCAGACCGTGGGGGAATGCCTTTCAGATTTTTGGATGTAGTGGCGTTGATTGAAAACCGGCCGTGCCGGCGACTATATTTTACCTTCGCACACACTCACAAAAAAGGCCCGGCGTGCACGCCAGGCCTTACTATTCTATAGTTTTTCAATTCAGGAAATTATTGTATCCCCTCGGTTGCATTCTGTTCGCCTTTGGAACTTTTTCTCTTAAATAAAGACGCATCTATTTTTCCAAAACGGTAAGATAAATTCAACCTGAACATCTGCGGGTCACGAAGCCTGGTATATTCTTGCGTGAAATATGTGCTGGAAGAATATTGACTCTGGATCCTTGTCTTAAATATATCATTGACACTAAGTGAAACTGAAGCGGCATTGTTTTTCAGGAAACTTTTCTTTATCGCTAAATCCATACCCCATGACGCATTGATATATCCCTGTGAGGCGCTCTGGCTCTGCATCATTGGCGGGCCACCCATACCAGTGTTGGTGTTAACCGGCAGGTTAGTTTTAGATTGGTAAGTAGTTGTGAACTGTATCGCAAAATTGGATGGCAGTTTGAAGTTGCTGTTGAACTTGCCAAACCAGCTCCACAAAGCCCCCTGTACTTCACTTTTATCAATATTGGCCGTATTTACTTTAGAATTGTAAATGTTAACATTGGTACTGATGTCCCACCATTTGGCCAAATAATTTTGGGCGGTAGCTTCGAAACCAGCAGCGTAGCTTGAATTGGCATTGATGTAAGTATTGACCAGGTCGGTAGCCCCTGTCAGCGGGTTTAATTCCTGGGTCAGGTACCTGGTAATAAGGTCAGTCGTGTGCTTGTAATAGACAGATCCCAGGAAGGTATTATTGCCGGCAAATGTTTTTAAATAGGATAATTCCAGCGCCTGGGTGAACTCAGGTTTCAGCGCAGGGTTACCTTTCGTGATATTCAGCTTATCTGTATAATCTGTAAAAGGGATCAGTTGAAAAAAGTTGGGCCTGTTAATGCGGCGTGTAAAGCTGACCTGGAGATCCTGTTTGTTGCCCAGTTTCTGGCTTAGGAAAACCGAAGGAAATAGACTGATCGCATATTTATTAGAAAATTTCTCTCCTGTATTGAGTAACTCACCCTTGTAGCTTGAGCTTTCTGCACGTAGCCCTACTTTATAAGTAAAATCCTTATAAGCGCTGCTTAAAGTGGTATATCCCGCATATACATTATCTGTATTTTTATAGTTGCTGACAGCCGAGGGTATCACCACATATTCCTGCAGGTTGTCATCATAAACGTAATTGCTGTTGTTGTTAACCCTGCTGCGGATCGCGGTTCTTACACCAGCTTCGAGTTTTGCTTTTTTAAATAATGGCAACACATAATCCGACTGTATCACAATATTTTTATCACTTCCAAAACCATCTGCTTTCTCCAAACCGGTATTGAAAATAGTGTTTGAATTATTGGCAAAATAGTTAGTAGTATATAAAGAGTTATTGACGTTTTTCCCTCCAAAATAATTGGCATCGATGGTTAACTCTTCGCCTTCCTTAGGAAAAGTGTGCTTAAAACCAAACACCAATCCCTGCCCGTTGAATTCACGGTGGCCACTGGTAAGCCGCTGACTGGCATTACTTATTTTTCCGTTGTTGTACAGGCTATCCGTAGTAATATCAATTGTTTCATTCGGGTTAAATTCCCCGTGTACTTTTATGCCTGATAAAGAGATCGTACTCCTGTTGGTTGCAAAATAATCGATGCCTACTTTTCCGAAGATAAAGGCGCCGGTGGTTCTGTTGTAGTTATTTTGAAATATGGAAGTTTGCGGGGTATCCAGTATATTCAGGCGGTCGGTAGTACCGGATGTACGGCTCTTATTCTGATTTACGTTTACGGATGCACTCAGATTGAATTTGTTTTGACGAACGTTAAAATCCAGTCCACTATTGATCGCGCCACGCTTGTCAATACCAGCCCTGATATTGCCATTGTAGCCGGATTTTTTATTTTTCTTCAATACGATATTCAATATCCCGGCACCACCGCCGGAAGCATCATATTTAGCGGAAGGATTGGTGATCACCTCCACACTTTCAATCACATCGGCAGGTATCTGGTCGAGTGTAAGCGTGGTAGGACGGCCATCCACCAATAATTGCGGGGCGCTGTTGCGCATGGTTACATTGCCATCTATATCAACATTTACTGAAGGCACGTTACGCATTACATCCAGTCCTGTACCGCCTGTACTCATGATATTTTTTTCGACGTTAAATATTTTTTTTTCACCGCTTAGTTTAATAGTCGGCGTGGTGGCGGTTACTGTTACACTTTGCAATTGTTTGGTATCAACAGTAAGCTTTATGTTACCGAAATCCTTATCAAATGACGGCATCCCGCCAGCGCCCATGCCAGGTGCAGGAGTTCCGGCAGGTTTGGCAGCTGCGCCCTGGGCAGGCTTCGACATAAATGAAACAGGATAACTGCCGGGTGCAAATCCTGATGCGCTGATTTTTAATTCAATATTGCCCATCACCGGAAGCTGATCAAAATCAAAATCACCGTTGCCTTTGGTTATCATGCCTTTCACCAATACTTCTTTGTTTTTTTTGCTGACCGTATCGAACTTTTTTTGCATCACCATTACGGAGGCATCACTTACCGGTTTGCCATCGGCATCCAGTATTTTTCCATAAATATGGCCAATATTCGGAGCAGCAGTTTTTGATCCGGCGGGCATTCCCTGGGGCATTTGTGCCTTTACCAGGGTTGCCAGGAAAAGGAAGGAGACTATTGTTAACAGTTGTTTCATTAGTGTCTTTTTAATTGAATACAAATGTAGACTTCGATTAATCCGGTATTGAGTAAAAGAGATAAGCAGGTAAAATGTTGCGACGAAAAGGAATAATGAGAGATAGCTATGGGAGGATTTTCTAATTACCCTGCCTGCCGGTAAGCAGGCTGATGGCATCCCGGTAATTATCGCTTACCGGTAATTCAATGGCGCCTATGAAGACACTCGATTTTCTGATGGCCGTAATAAAAGCAATAGAAATAATATAAGATTTGTGGATGCGCAGAAATCCGGATGCGGGTAGTTGCTCCTCAATGGTTTTCATTGGCATCCTGGTAACCACCGGCTTTTGCGAGCTTTTCAGGTGGATCCTGATATAGTCTTTTAGTCCTTCAATGTATATGATATCAGCTGTTGTAATCTTAACCATACTATAATCTACATGTACAAAAAAGTAGCCCGGATCCGGGTTTACAGCTGTTTCTTTGGGAGATAATTTCAGGTCATATAATTCTTTGGCCTTATTGCAGGCCTTAATAAAACGGTCTACTGAAACCGGCTTTAGTAAATAATCTGTTACATCTAAATTAAAGCCTTCCAATGCATATTTTTCGTAAGCCGTTATCAAAATGATCATCGGTTTTACCGTCATGCTTTGAATGAACTGAAGACCGGTAATGCCGGGCATCTGTATGTCTAAAAAAATAAGGTCCACTTTTTCCTGTTCCATTATTTTCATAGCCTCCATTGCATTGTCACAACTACCCACCAGCTGCAGGTAAGGCAGCTTGCTGATATTGTCTTCCAGTAATTCCAGCGCCAGCGGTTCATCATCTATGGCCAGGCATCGTATCATCAGGACAAATGTATTTGAAGTGAAACAATGAATAAATGGTTTTCCCTGGAGATTGACAACCGGTGATCGCTGTTATATAAAAGGTCCAGTCTTCTTTGCACATTTACCAGGCCGATCCCCGAAGATTTATCCTTTATCTCCTCCGAAGCAGGGTTGTATTTATTTTGCACTTTAAATTGTAAATAATTTTTTTCGGCACTTAATTCAATATCTATCTGCGCATGATCGATCATGCCGGTGCCATGTTTAAACGCGTTTTCCACAAAAGGAATAAGGAGCATTGGCTCAATGTAGTAAGTTTTGTCAGGGGATCTCATCGCCACGTTGATGACGACTTTTTTACCAAAACGTTGCTGCTGCAGGTCAATATAACTTTGCAGGTATTCGGTTTCCTTTTCCAATGATACTTTTTCTTCTCCCGTTTCGTAGAGCATATAGCGCATGAGCGAAGATAGCTTTATCAGTGAGGGTTCGAGCTGGTCAGATTGTTTCCTTGCAAGCGCCACCATATTATTCAGCACATTGAACATAAAATGCGGACTTACCTGCGAACGCAGCAAAGACAATTCCGTTTTAAGGAATTCATTTTCTTTTTCCTGCGCATTTCTATCGGCAATGATCCTGTCGCGGATTGTTCTGTAGGCAATGCTGCAAGCCAATATGAACATGAAAATGAATATACAGAACAAGAGATGTTTCCTGAAAGGAAAAAAATCGTCAGGGGTAAAAGTGGTTTTTACTAACCAGCCCACCGTAACGAAAAAGGTAAAGTATCCAATAATTGACAGGAAATAAAATGCATACCTTTTTTTGTACAACAACCGCGGGATCAGCACGAGCGAATTAAAGTAAAAAAAAATGATCAGCATTGAATCATTGACCCGTGCAATAATAAAATTAGCCGTATCGTGGTCATTTGCCTGTGGAGGATGTCCATTATCGCTGGGCGTATAGGAGGGCCGTAGCAGGGCAGGCAATGAAAATAGTAATATCCAGGCCGCCGAATGCAGAAGAACTGTGATCCATTTATTAGTATACCATACCGGCTTCATACAGGCAAATTAGCAATACATTTCAATAAAATAACTGATTTCTAAAATCCTGCGACGAACGCTGTTTTTTTAGCTACCAAAATGCCGTTATTTCAGTGATCCGGGTTTTTAGACTGGTATTCTATTATTTGTAACAAAGAGGAGTTTAGCTTATCTTTAAGTTACAATAATATAATCTCCTTTCTTTTGTATGCCGGCTTAATACAACGAACTTGAATCCTTAAATTATCAATATGCAAAAATTAATCACAGTAAGTGTAGATACCAAACAATTAACAAAGGATCCTACCAATCCATTTTCCATTAGTGAGGTGGACAGCATCAATGAATTGCTGGAACTGGGCTGGGAAATTGAAGAATGGGATATTCTGAAGGATGGAGAAAAAGATGGAGAAATTATATTGCTTGTTATCCTGACTGACGACGCAATGTTTGACAGGGAAGACGAGTATGATGATGAATTTGGATTTGACGATTTAGACGAAGATGATGAGATAGAAGGAGAGAATAAAAATTAAGGTGGGAGGCTTGATACCGGATACCGGATTCTGGATACTGGATACTGGATACTGGATACTGGATACCGGATTCTGGATACTGGATACTGCATCTGGGACTAATGTATCGAACTTTATCTACAACGACTTAAATGGTTTTATTACAGGCTACTTGTTTTTTAATTTCCACCTTTATGGTGTTGAAATATTCCATCCTCTGAAACCATACCGATACCTCTGAAACCGCATAATACCTATGAAAACAAATCATGCGAAGAACATGATCATTATCTGTGGAAAACCTTCAGCAATGGAGGTTTTTTTTATTTTGTCGCGGACACATTAACCACCTGTATTATCTCCCGCTACAACATGCTTTCTTATTGATATGAGAGCCCTTCGGGATAGCCTTGTAAAGGAATAAAAGGGGTAAAGTCCTCATCCGCGGTGGCGCATTGCACATTTATATAAGTACAATTGATATTGCCAAAGAAACTGGCTACGGCTGCATCAGCTGCGTCTTTGCTATTGGCTATTTTTACCAGGCCATTGAGCGGAACCAGTTTGGTTGGATCAAAAAATATCCATTGGCCACCGATGTAAGCTTCAAAACAGGCATGAAAATCGGGCGGGTTCAGGTTGTAGGCATATCCTGTAAAATAACGGGCGGGGATATCCAGGGCCCTGCACAATGCTATGCCGAGATGAGCAAAATCTTTACATACGCCTTCCCGCTGGATGAGGGTATCATAGGCTGACGTGCCTGAATCTGTAGCGCCGCTGATATAATCGATGTTATTAAATATCCAGTCGGTGATCGCGAGCGCCTTGGAATATTCGTTCTGGATATAACCAAACTCCTTGATCGCAAATTTTCTTAATTTATCAGACTGGCAATGCCTGCTTGGGAAAAGATAAGGCAACACTTCCGTGTTAAGCTGCACGATTGGGATCGATTGCAACAGTTCCGATTCATCAATGATCCTGTGTTGTACCTCAACCAATGCATAGTAAGTGATGGTAAAGAATGTACCCTGGTCCACTTCCAGTTTTATGAAGCGTGCATCATTATTAATCAGTGTAAATTCTTCCAGGTGCAAAGAGGGAGAGATCGTAAGAGATTCTTCGATGATTAGCTGGCTGTCGGTTCTGGCGGCCTGGATATTAAATATAAGCGTGGCAGGCGTAAATACTTCATAAGAGAGTTCGCTAAAAATTTTGAATTTCATTTCGTGAAGATAGTTTATAATAATACGGATCGCTGCCAGTTTGCAAAAGAGATTAACTTGTTATTTAAAATTTGTAACTATTGGATTCGGGGATTGGAAATGCGCAGGAGATCCAGGTTTTATATAGAAAATAAAACATTTCTCAACAACATAAATAATAATAATGTAGAAATTTAAAGCCTGAAATACAAAAGCTACCGGCGAATCAACATCAGGCTGATTACCGGTAGCTTTTTAGTCGTTTAAAAATTACATTTCAAGCAACTTGTACATTTCCTCCAATTTGGGAGAAAGTATTATTTCTGTCCTTCTGTTCTTTGCCCGCCCCTCCGGGGTAGAATTTGTATCCAGCGGATCAAAAAAGCTATGACCGGAGGCAATAACTCTAACAGGATCTACTTTATAATTTTCAACCAGTATGCGGACGATCGAACTCGCACGTGCCGTACTCAAATCCCAGTTATCTTTAAAACGTCCGCGGATAGGAATGCTATCCGTGTGGCCCTCAATATTCACTGCAACATCAGCATTCAGGTTAAGAACGGCCGCCAGTTTAGATAGTGCATCAACTCCTTTAGGATTTATTACCGCGCTGCCTGAAGGAAATAATAGATTTTCCGAAAGGCTGACGTACACTTTTCCATTTTTTTGAACGACAGAAAGGTCATTGGAATTAAAACCTTTTAATGCTTCTGTCATTTTGTTCTTTAACAGGTCCGACTGATTTTTTTGCTGGGCCAGTAAAGCTTGCAACTGCTGTAGTTTCTGCTGTTGTTGCTGCAGACTCTGTTGTTGCTGCTGCAGTGTTTTTTCTGTTTCCGATAACTGGCTTTGCTGTGTGACTGTTTTTTGTCCCAGTTGCGTGTTCTGGTTGTCCAGGCTAACGATCTTTTTGTTGAGCGATTCCATGTCACCCTGCAACTTAGTAATCTGGTTAGCGAGTTGGGTGCTGTCTGCCCGCAGGTTAGCCGTTTCCAATTGAGATTGCTTCAGGTATCTTGTTGCAACACAACTTGTAAACAAAAAGATCAGCGGAAGGTAAATCAGGTACTTTTTCATGTGGTTTTTTTCGATTAGTATGTTAAAAACGTGCCGTATTTTTTTATTACACCAAATCAATTTGAAGGCAGGCGTGGGGTAAATATTACGTTGATTGTTGAATATAATGCCCAGCGAAGAAAGCATTTCGAAGGATATTATAAATTGCTGTTATATTGATTCACTAATGATGATAATTTAATAAACGTCAATTTTCAACCGTGAAAAAAAGTCTTTTTCTTCCATCTCTCTGACAGCTCCCGGCTCAAGATCACCCAGTGCCAGGTCCTCGATCGAAACGCGGATCAGTCTTTTGCAGCGATGATGTATTGCACCAATCATTTTTCTGACCTGGTGATATTTACCTTCAGTTAATGTGATTAGTAACCAGGTATGTGGGCCATATTCCTTTAGTGTTGTTGCAGATTTATATAAAACTTCCGGATTGTGCACTGCGGTAACCTGGCACGGAGGCGTAATATATTGTTCTCCTCCTTTTATACGGATGGTGATTCCTGTTTGAAGCAGGCCGAGTTTTTCCTGGCTTAATATATTGTTCACCTGCACCAGGTAAGTTCGCTTGTGCGGCGTGTCTCCCAAAAATAATAAGCGCGTTACTTTTTTATTAGTTGTCAGGATCAGTAATCCTTCGGAGTTATTGTCCAGCCTGCCGATCGCATGCGTTCCTTCAGGAAAATCGAAATCAAGATCGCCCAACAGGCTAACCCGGTGAGTGCTCACAAACTGCGAAACCATATTATATGGTTTGTTAATAATGAAATACCGGTGCGCTGTTTTATCCATAAATGTTATTGACAGAAAGGTATCCAGATATTATGGATAATAAAAAAGGGCCATAGAAAATGCCTGGTTATCCAATTTCTCATCAACATAGTTCAACGCTATTCTTTTAAGTCTATCACCACCTTGGCGTTTTTTTGTTCAGAGGAAGAGATAAATACCTCATAGCGTTTGTCCTTTGCCGTTATTATCATAAGCGAAGTGTTGGGAGGGATGGAGCCAAGATTGTTTGCTACCATTACCAGTTCGTGGTGAGGATGGGCTGCATCAACGGTAAACTTTAGTGAGACAGGTTTCGCTGAAAGTCCAGCCCTTGATGCGATCAATACATTATTGTGATAAATGCTTACGGTGTCACCATCGATTTCACCGTTATCATAAAGGTCGATCACTACTTCAGCTGTTATGGTTTCAATTTGTTTCACAATCGGGTTGGCGCGTGTCAGGATCGGCTTAGGAATTGAAATAACAGGTCGCTCCTTTATAACCGGCCGGGTGGGTACGGGGGAATCCTTCAGGGTTTTGGTAACTACGGGTTCGATTTTTTTTATTTTTTGTTCAACAGGCGGAGCTTTTTTCACGACAGGTTTTGTAGCAGGCGGTTGGTGTATCACCGGTATTGGTTTGGGCGCTTCTTTTACCACCGGCTTAGGTACCAGGCATTCCCTGACCGTGATGTCATCCATCGCAAAATCATTTCCACAGCCACCTTCTTCCTTATTTATTATTTTTAAAAAAAGCTGCCCGCCACCAGCGGGTGTTGTGAACATGGCAG
>JBDSLD010000361.1:0-12521 GCA_039916545.1 Ferruginibacter sp. | reverse complement strand
ACCAGTTATTAATAACAGCGTTTTCTTGCAGACACTAACTATATCTTCTCTCCCCGCATCTTATTACCCGACAAAAATAGCTGCAATACCAAACTTAAAATAATTACGAATAAAGCGCCGATCACGTTTAGCCACAAAAAGGAAATAATATCCATTTTATAGATAACGATCACCAGTAACTCGGAGATGACCGCAGCCGTAAAAACGGCATTGGCCTTAACATGTTTTATCCAGAATGCAACCAGGAAAATCCCCAGGATGACACCGTAAAATAAGGACCCAAGGATATTGACTGCCTCAATCAGGCTATTACCGATATTGTGTGCAAACATGGCAATGACAATAGAAAAAACGCCCCAGCCAAATGTATACCACCTGGAAATACTGTAGTCTTCCGCCTCACTGCAATTTTTATTAATGAATTTTTTGTGGAAATCAACAACGGTGCAGGAAGCAAGTGAATTTAAAGCGGCGGCAATGCTTCCCCAGGCAGCCAAAAAAATAACAGCAATCAGCAATCCCACCAGCCCCTTTGGTAAATTGTCGATCACAAAACGAAGAAATATAAAGTTCGTGTCATTGGCATCGTCACCTGGTACAGCTTTTTTTAGCACTGTTTTATATTGGGCCCGCAAGGATGCCGTTTGTGCCTGTTCATTCGCAGCAAGTGCCTTACTATATTTTTCCTCCAGCGCCACCAATGAATCTTTGTAAACTGTCTTTTTAGCAATGACTACTTTCGCCTGGTCGAAGTAAACCGGCGCTTTATGATACTGATAAAATGAAAACACCAATATCCCCACCAACAGGATCAGCAATTGCATGGGAACTTTGATCAATCCATTGGCCAATAACCCGATCCTGCTTTCTTTTTCCGTTTTGGCTGTAAGGTACCTTCCCACCTGGCTCTGGTCTGCCCCGAAATAACTTAATGCGAGGAAAAAACCGCCGATCACTCCACTCCATATATTGTATTTATCCTTCCAGTCGAAACTGCCATTTTCAGCGCCCGTTGTAATGATATTCATTTTGCCATGGTTGCCGGCAATCTTGATTGCGGAAGCAAAACCCATGCCTTCCGGCAGTAATGTAACTACCATATAACCGGCTAAAAACATCCCGGCAATTATAATGATCAGTTGCAATTGCTGCGTATAAGCCACTGCCCTGGCACCACCCGTCATGGTGTAAATGATAAGCAGGCCGCCCATTACGAGGTTAGTATAATAAATGTTCCAGTTTAGTAAGGAACTTAAAATAATGGAAGGCGCATAAATGCTGATCCCCGTTGATAACCCACGCGATATCAAAAACAAAGCGGAAGTCAGCGAGCGTGTTTTTACATCAAACCTGTTCTCTAAAAATTCGTAGGCGGTATACACTTTTAACCTGCTAAAAACGGGCACGAAGAAAATACAGATTACAACCATCGCAATGGGCAGGCCGAAATAGTATTGCACAAAACGCATCCCGTCTGTGTAAGCCTGGCCCGGGGCGCTTAAGAAAGTAATGGCACTTGCCTGGGTACCCATTATACTTAGCAGCACCATGTACCAGGGCATCGCCCGGTTGCTCAGGAAGTATCCATCCAGGTTTTTGGTGGCACGGCTTTTATAGATACCATAAATTATGATACCGCATAATGTCGTGATTAATATGATCCAATCGATTGAACTCATAGTACCACATCTTTGATCCAAAAACGCGGAAAGGCCTTCGGTACCTGAGCAATCAAAATTTCATTTAGCAATAACATGAGCAGTCGTTATTTATAATGAGTAGTAATAAAATAATACAGTATCACCTGGAGCAACAGGAATAATATCACCCCGATATACCACTTGTTCCAATATGATTTTTCGTTTTGCATATTACAGTTCCGGGAATTTATACAAGCTGTTTTTTTGTACTATTTGCCTGGTTGATTTACCTTATTTACTTTACTTATTTTTCCTGGTTTGTCAGACTTACCCAATGCAAGCAAATTGGCAAACAACCGGTATGCTCCTGGTACACCCGCCGGCAACTCCCTGAAAAAAACCAGCCCGGTGTACACAAATTTTCCCTTGCCGTAATTAGCTACGACGAGGCTGCCATCCTGGTTCTCTTCTCCGGGATCTTTCATACTAAGCACGCGCTGGTAACTGCTATCCGCTTTTTCCACATTGTAAATGCTACGCTCCTGTACCCACCCTTCAAAATCCTTTGCTGTTATTTTATTGGGGTAATTTAAAGCAGGATGGTCGGGCAATAAAAAATTAACTGTTGCACTTTCGTCAGTAACGCGGTTACGGCTGATGGTAAACGGGTAAGGTGCGATCTTTGCTTTTACAGGGCCGATCTGGCTGCTGGTATTGTATTGTGCAAGCAGGGTACCACCCTCTTTCACATAATCCATCAACGACTCATACACATTATTCATCCAATCGTTTACATTGTATGCCCTTACGCCGGTAATAACGGCGTCGAATTGTTTTAAATTACTAAGTGTAATGTCAGCCTGTTTGAGTATAATAACCTTATAGCCCATCTGTTCCAACGCCTGTGGCACTTTGTCGCCCGCACCAGGGATATAGCCCACCAGTTTTCCGTCCGTTTTCAGGTCCATCTTCAGCACCGTTACGCGGTCGTAATAATTGTAATAGATATCAGGAATATGATCGTATTTAATTTTAGCCAAAGAAAGAAATTGACCATCTTTAAATGCACCTGATATAAAACGCCCACCCATGTATTCTTTCGAATCTTTCTTTAGCGAATCGCTGTTAAGCACCACGTTTACATTTCTTATTTCTGTTTTTGACGCGTTGATAATTGAATCAAAAACTACCCGGGAGTATCCATTGTAATCGTACCTGAACTGCGCCGTATCAGCTAATTTAGTATTGAATTGTAAAGTAAAACCTATTTCTCTTTTACTTGCCTTGTCATCATTTTTAAAGATGATCAAATGTTGCCTGCTGTTTATGAAAACAGGATTCACCACCTGGATGGGCTGATAAAGCTCTCCTTTTACCGGGTCGGTATATTTATAGAGGATTGGTTTAAAAAAATGATATACTCCTTTCCCGATCGTTACCTGGAAATTGGCAATATAATTATAATTTTCGGCGACACCGATCAGTGACTGATCCCGGACATCAAAACTTCCATTGCCATTTACCAGTCCTTTTTCCAGCCAGTAAGGTTGGGATGCCTGCATTATATCACTGATGGGAACGATTATCGTTTGAATTTTATTTTCATTGGGTTTAATACCTGTTATTGTTTGGTCGCTGCCAAAAATGCTCACCATTACTCTGTCAATAGCAATACCGGTCCGGTTATTAAACACCAGGTTTATCCTGATACTATCGCCAATTACATTCAATTGATTGGCTGCGGTTGCCTCCATAAATAATCCACCGGCGTTTTCTATCAACTTATCAAGGTCATCACTCTTAACCGCGCGCCAGAATTTATATTTTTCCCGATTGGGATCCTGCATCATTTTATTGAACGCACCAAGGGATTTTTCAGGATTTTTTACAACTGTATTGCGCAGGAACCCTGTAACAGAATCCGGTATTTCATTGATTGTCTGCTTAAGGTTGATCAATGCAGCGACAGACTTTTCAGGATGCTGGACGTCATAGTCACGAATGAGCTTGTCGACGGAATCTGCCAATGCTTTTTTATTGACTCTACCCCATCCTGATTCTACTCCATCCATGAGGTCATTTACCGGCTTATCTCCCCTGATAGTTGAAAAATATTCGATCGCACTGCCTCTTTGCGCCGATACTCCGAAACCCTGGCTTTTATGCTGACTGCGGCTAAGGGCTGCTATCTCCCCATAACCCTTACCGATCAAAGGATTGTAAATGCCCACATCCAGTTTATACTGGTCCTCGCTTTGTGTATTGGTATTGCCAAAATTAAAAGTGTTCCATAAAATGCGTTTGGCCTGCCATACCGTAACACCCTGGGATAATTGCTCCGGGAATTTGGTTGAATCTGCCGCTGCGTCAAAAGCCTCGCGGGCAAGAATGGCTGAGGCCGCATGGTGTCCATGACCGGCCCTGGTATCCTCCGGGAAACGGGTGATAATTACATCGGGTTTAAACTTCCGGATAACCCAAACGACGTCGCTCAATATTTTATCGTGCCCCCATATCTGCAGTGCTTCTGCGGAGGATTTGGAAAAGCCAAAATCATAGGCCCTGCTGAAAAATTGTTCCGCACCGTCGATCCTGCGCGCGGATAATAATTCCTGCGTGCGGATCAATCCCAGGTCGATGCCCTGCTCATCGCCAATTAAATTTTGTCCGCCGTCTCCCCTTGTCAAACTCAGGTAACCGGTGCGGTATAATTTTTCACTAGCCAGGTAGGCGAGCAACCTGGTATTTTCATCATCCGGGTGAGCTGCAATATATAGAACTGATCCGAGTACATTCAGTTTTTTGATCTGTGATAATATTTCGGAGGAAGTATATGTTTTAGGCGTTTGAGCAGTGGCAGGAAGTGAATTAAGAATAACAATAAAAACGAGTAGAGATTTGTGCATATTAGTTTATTGATCTGCGAATGTAAGTCAATGGTGAATGGCTTACAGCGATTGGTAAGATTTTGACTGTGCGATATCCTTGATTCGCGCCCGATTTAACATTAGTTTAAACTAATGTAATTTGCTGGTGAGTCACCCCAAAGAGTGACTGACCAGCAAATTACATTACTGCCCCACTAAAAAAACAGCATTGGCAAATAACATTTTGCCATTCTCCCAAAAACAGCGAAAAATCGGGTTATCGGCGAGATACACAATGCTGCCGCGCCCGTAATCCTGTACGCCTATCGACATTCCGTCCCTGATCTTATCCTTTACATTGTTGCCTACAAAGCCTGCTGTATAGCTGTCTTTTTTTATAATACCTACATTCCAGCCATCTTTCAGGTAATCATACATCAACGTATCCTGCTTAAGGTTAAAGAAAAAATCTGGGAATCCAAAGGCCAGCGGATGAGAATTATCCAGCTCGATTTTATATATCGCGCCGGCAATATTGCTCATGATGCCATTGTGCTCGTTCTCTTCAAACCTTTTTAGTTCTGCATAGGTCAATGGTTTCTCTTCTTTCTTTTCATCCTCGTTCTTTTTGAATTTTATGTTCCAATCACCGCCTGCCATCTGCGCCACTGCATTTTCCATAGCGATCAGTTTTCCACCTTGTCGTATCCAGGTTTTCAATTCCCTGTCGCCATCTTTATCGCTGAGAAATTTATAACGGCCATTGGGTAAAATAAGTACATCGATATTTTTCCAGTTAACATTACCCAAATCTTCCGCATTTATCAGCGTGACGGGGTAATTCAATTGTTGCTCAAACAAATACCAAACCTCCCCCGCAGCACTGGGATCAACTCCTTTACCGGTAAGCAGCGCCACATTTGGCTTACTTATAAAATGTACTTTTTCGCTTCCAAAATCAGCCCCCATTTCTACAAAGCCAGAGGAAATGGCCACCACATTTGCATCGTACTTTTGGGCGGCCGTTGACAAAGCCTCCATTTTAGCTTCATTTCCTTTTTTAAGAATGATTAAAGTACCACGTTTAAACTTGCTGCCATTAAAACTAAAATCCTTTTCCGCATAACGCACTTTGATGCCGGCACTGATGATCGCCGCTAAGAATTTTGCATCCTCAAAAGATCCGTAGTTAACCAGGTAACCATAGGATGTTTCAGGCATGGCGGCATTTTTTTGCTTCTCCACATAATTGCTGAAAGCAACCTTTTCTTTTACTGCGTATGACTGCAATCCAAAAACGTAGGGCAGCGACCAGGCGGTGATATCATAGGTAGCTGAATCGACTAACCTCGATTTAGGCTCAAACAAAACCTTTGCCAGCACTCCTTTTGATTGATAGGTACTCACCACCAGGCTGTTGGTAGCCGTAAAGGATTCTTCCTTACCGGTGAAATAATTATAGCCCTTTAAAGTGCCGGCTGTAGCGGTGCCATATACAATGCCATTGACATCTAACAAGTGTTTCAGGCTACTGATCTTATTGGTATTGACATCAGTTATCACAAAGGATTTATATTCACCCACGCCGTTATTCCTGTTATTATCAAAGAATTGTTTAAATTCTTTTAGCAGGTTGGTAATATTTTTAGAAACCATTTCCAGTGTACTCATGGTAGTGGTAAAATGGTGTGCGATGCGATCCTTTAATGTAAGTGTATCGCCGTTGCCCATTACGATCGCGGAACCGGAGCGGCCACCACCTCCCTGTTCAAAGGTCATTCCAATACCGCCATTGTACAACGGATAGGTATCTCCATAAGACGGGTAAAACAGATCGAAAACCTCTTTGGTAAAATACAACCAGCCATTGGCATCAAAATATTTGGCATTGTTCTTACCGATCACCACCTGGAAATCTTTCTGCCAGGGCGTAATTACTTCATGGTAAGGCTGGGCAGCCGGTGCGAAATAATACGGGTTATTGTATCCCTGTTCATGGTAATCGCTGTGTACCTGTGGCATCCAGCGGGTATATTGAGCCATGCGTTGCTGCGTTTCCAGCTGTGTTTGCCAGGCCCAATCCCTGTTCAGGTCAAAATTATAATGGTTATACCTTCCACCCGGCCATGGCTCGCTGTGTTCCCTTGCATTGCGGTCGGGATTTGCGTTCTTACCCTTCATTTGTGTAAACCAGTTAACATACCGGTCGCGGCCATCGGGATTGATACATGGATCAATAATTACCACAGTGTTTTTAAGATATTCTTTGGTCTGTGTATTAGCGGGATTTAATAATTCAAACAATGTTTTCATTGAAACCTCGCTGCTGCTCGTTTCGTTGCCGTGAACATTGTAGCTGAGCCACACAATGGCGGGCGTATTTAAATCACCCGGCTTATCGTTTAAAATGCCGGTCAAACGAAGGTTGTTTTTCCTGATCTCCTCCAGTTTGGGCAGGTTTTCCGCTGACGCTATAAACGCTAACAATAACGGACGCCCTTCACTGGTTTGGCCGTACTGTTCCAGTTTCATCATTTGTGGACTGGCGGCAGCAGCTTGTTGAAAGTAGCTTACGATCCGGTGGTGTGGCGTATATTGATCGCCAAGCTGGTATCCAAGGAATTCATCAGGACTTTTAAGTTGCTGGCCGGAGGCGTAAATAAAAGAGACAAAAAACAAAGAGAAGAGCACCGGGAAATACTTCATAAATAGAATTGTGGTAAATAAAATGGGAAGATAAGAAATAATGAGAAGCGTTCCGGCTCTTGTGCTCGCCAAAGCGTGTACCGGCGGCGTTAATTTTGCTTGATATATTTGACTCTTTGCCAAACCCCACAGGTTTTTGAAACCTGTGAGGTTTTAGCAGGCAATAAGCTGTTTTACCGTGCCACTTTTTAAATTGTACATAAGTGTGCAGGCAGCAGTTGCCAGAAAACTGCTACTAGCAACCTGTTATTTCAACTACCGGCCCGGAGCAATATTAAACGATATCCTGGCGAATACATATCTTCCATTGTAGCCCATTTGTTGTACGCGGCGGCTGTAAATGAACCTGCCCAGTGATATGTTGTTGCTGTGGATATGTTTATCCTGGTAGACATCAAAAATATTATTGGAACCGATGGTCAGCGTGAAGCTTTTGGCCAGGTCATAACTAAGTGACAGGTCCGTAACGGTTTTAGGACTGAATTCCTGGTCGGATGTTTCTTTTTGACCGGTGAAAGCATTGACCAGGAATGTAGCAGGATCAGCAGGATTGATTGCCGGATCCAGGTAGGTTACTTTTCCAAAGTAGGCGAACCTCAACATCGCCCCAAACTTTTTAATATTATAATTGATGGTGAAGTTCCCCTTGGAGGCAGGGTTGGCCACTTCGATCCTGCTCTGGTCCTCCCTGTTGAAATAATTTGCCAACTGCCCCGAACCGACTAGAATATCAGAAGCTTTGATAATTGGCTTGCCATCCGCTCCCTTTTTAACTTCATTTTTAATAAAGGTGGCGGCTAATGTTAACCGTAATTTATTTACATCCGCAAAAGTAGTCCGGTAACTTACTACCGCTTCCAGCCCCTTTGCTTTTGTATCGATCGCATTGGTAAAAAAGTTGGCGGAAGTGGCGCCGTTATCTTTTAATAACTGGGTCAGGGTGGCGTTATTTCCACCCGTAAAATTATTGGTAAGTACGATCCTGTTTTTAATATTGATCAGGTATCCATCTACGGTAATTTCCAACCCTTTTACCGGGCTGGCAGTAAACCCAACAGAATAGTTTTGAGAAGTTTCTTCCTTCAATTTGGGAATACCTAAAATTTCAGCCGGCTTGCTATCGTTGGTAAACGTACCACTTTCGGTGGCTACCAAACCTGCAGGTGTTGATACGAACAAGGTGTTTGTTTTGGCATAATATTTTTGTTGCATGGAAGGCGCCCGGAAGCCACTCGAAGACGCGGCCCTCACCGTAAACTTATCGCCTATTTTATAACGGGTGGCAACTTTATAATTAAGGGTGCTGCCAAAATCAGAATAATTTTCAAAACGCAACGCGCCTTCTACCAGCCATTGCTTTGTAATATCCAGTTCCAGGTCAGTGTACAGCGCAACATTATTGCGGGAATGTTTTTTGGCATAAGCGGGGATAAACCCGGCAAAGACCTGTGCGCCGGAACCCGCGCCGGAAGCGGTATTGTAATTAGTATAGGATGCTTCTTCACCGGCGTGTTGCGAATATTGATCTATCCGGAACTCTGCACCATAAGCAATGTTGAAGCCAGACAGCACATCAAAATTCCGGGTAAGATCAGCGTTGATCGTATTTTGTAAGAACTGTAATCCACCTGCATCAAATTTGGTAGGTGGCGTAGCAGAAACAGAAAACTGTGTATAGTTTATTGAATTATCCACACCAAAATTAAAATCATTGATACCAAGTGTATTAGATAAGCTGGCATTCCATTTCCCTAATTTACCATCCACACCTACTGACAAGGAATAATCTTTTATATCCGTTTTAATCAACGGTAAAAACCCATTTGGATAGAGTGCCAAAGCCTGGGCCGCATAGGTAGTGGCGGCCGTATTTATTGCGGAAGGATAACGAAAAACTCCTGCGGCTTCC
The DNA here is from genome assembly GCA_039916545.1 of Ferruginibacter sp. GTDB lineage: Bacteria > Bacteroidota > Bacteroidia > Chitinophagales > Chitinophagaceae > Ferruginibacter. The sequence goes on along the minus strand of JBDSLD010000361.1, from coordinate 3,399 downwards.
CCGCTTTTCTGGCTATACCCGCCAAATACTTTCAGGTTCCAGTTATCACTCAGCGCATAGCCAGCGTTTAAAATAAATGAGCCGCCCGATATCCTTGAATTACCGATGCGCATATCAAAGTTGTTTCTTGTTAAATCCCTTGCGCTCAGGATCGAATCATCCCTGTTGACGCCGCTTACATTGGGATACACCGCGCCTGTATAAGTACCGGCCCTGTTAGACAACTGTCTTAAAGAATACTCACCGGTAAGATTGATATATCCTTTTTTGTTCAGGCTGATGCCATAATTCAACCCAGCCTGGAAAGCGCCGCCATCATGCACGTTCACATCTCCCGGACTGGTATGGTTCAGCAATCCCAGCGCATAATTTTTTGGGTAGCTGGAAATATTTTCTCCGTAGGAGATGTTCCCGTTCAGTATGCCTGTATTCTTTTTCAATACGATGTTGATCACGCCTGCTATTGCATCGGAGCCATATTGTGCCGCTGCGCCATCGCGCAATACTTCCACTCTTTCAATGGCAGACACGGGAATTGTATTCAGATCGGTACCAACCTGCCCCCGGTTAACCGTTCCGTTTACATTTACCAGGGCCGACTGGTGCCGTCTTTTGCCATTTACCAATACCAGTATCTGGTCGGTACCCAGTCCCCTCAGCTGCGCCGGATCAACATGGTCCGTTCCATCGGAAACTGTTTGCCTGCTCGATTGAAAGGACGGCGCGGCAAAAGTAAGCAGTTGGTTCAGATCAATCTGTCCAACTTCCTTTGCGAGGGTGGCAATGGGTATCACATCAACAGGTACAGGTGTTTGTATTTTTGTGCGGGATAAATTTCTTGACCCGATCACCGTAATCTGTATTTCATCTATCGAGTGTTGCAAGCCAATTGCATATTCAGTAGTGGCGCCTTCCACATTAACCGATTGTATTTCATAACCCGCATAGCTAACGGTAATTGATTTTACACCTTCGTTGATTTTTAGCGTGAAAGTGCCGTCGCTACCGGCAGTTACACCGGAACTATTTCCTTTAACTGTTATGGACGCTGATGGCAGCGGTTGGTTATTTGTAGCATCAAAAACTTTACCTGTAATTGTTTTTTGGGCGGATGCTATGAGTGGCATGACAATGCCTAAAAGCAGGATGGTCTTTCTCATAATTTAGTTTTTATTTGGTTGTCGGTACTCAAATTTAATAATAAATAGCCTCAAATAAGTAATTTAGACCAAAATTCAGCTATGAGCTTTAAAGAAATATTTGTTTTGTTGCCGGTCGTTTTACTGTGTAATGTATTTATTTCGACCGGTCAAAAGATTGACGCATTCAAGTACCTGGGACAAAAAAAAGTAAATTGTAGTAAGGGCGCTGTAGTATCGGCACACCCATTGGCGAGTAAAGCAGGTATTTATATTTTACAACAGGGCGGTAACGCAGTGGACGCGGCGATCGCTACCCAATTGGCACTCGCGGTAGTATATCCGGGAGCTGGTAATATCGGTGGAGGGGGTTTTATGGTGGCGCATTTGAAAGGCGGAAAAAATATCACCATTGATTACCGGGAAACAGCACCGGCAAAATCAGGAAGGGACATGTACCTGGATGCCAGTGGCAACCCATTGATGAATTTATCACAGGATGGGCATCTCGCCAGCGGGGTACCGGGCACAGTAGCCGGCTTATTTGCCTCTTTGAAATATGCAAAATTACCGTTCAAAAAATTGATACAACCGGCCATCGACCTGGCGGAAAAAGGATTCGCCATTACTGCCAGCCAGGCAAAAGATTTCAATAGAATGAAAAAAGAATTTACCCGGTTGAATACGGTGGTTCCTGTTTTTGTAAAAAAAACTGCATGGATTGCAGGTGATACACTGGTACAAAAAGACCTGGCTAATACGTTGAAACGGATCCGTGACCTTGGTGCAAAAGGCTTTTACGAAGGCGTTACGGCTAAATTGATCGTGGCTGAAATGGCCAGGGGAAGAGGTATTATCGACTATGACGACCTGAAAAATTACACAGCAAAAGAGCGCAACGCCATTGAATTCGATTATAAATCCTTTCACATTGTATCTATGCCCCTGCCAAGCAGCGGAGGCATCATATTGCAACAGGTATTAAAGATGATCGAGAAAAGAGATATCGGGGCAATGAAATTTCAGTCGGCAGAAAGTGTACAACTATTAACAGAAGCGGAACGACGCGCTTACGCCGATAGGGCACAATATTTAGGCGATGGCGATTTTGTAAAAGTGCCTGTAAAAACGCTGGTCAGTGACAGCTATCTCCAGGAAAGGATGAAGGATTTTATTCCGCGGCATGCAGGCAGCAGTGTTGCGATCAAGGAAGGAACAATAAAAGAAAGCGAAGAAACCACCCATTTGAGTATCATCGATGCTGCCGGTAATGCGGTTTCAGTCACTACTACCCTTAACGGATCTTATGGAAGCAGAACAGTGGTAAGCGGTGCGGGATTCCTGTTAAACAATGAGATGGACGACTTTAGTGTAAAGCCCGGCGTGCCAAACATGTATGGCGCAGTAGGAGCAGAAGCGAATGCGATTGAACCCGGCAAAAGAATGCTGAGCAGCATGACACCTACCATTGTTTTAAAAAACAACCAGCCCTACCTTGTAGTTGGAACACCGGGCGGAACTACCATACCGACCAGCGTCATTCAATCACTGGTGAATATGATCGATTACAATATGAAGCCGGAAGATGCGGTTAACAAGCCAAAGTTCCATCACCAGTGGCTGCCCGATGAGATCATGGTAGAAAATGATTTTAACCCGGCAACGATCACGCAACTGGAGGGGATGGGATACAAAGTGGTTAAAAGGGGCCAGATTGGCAGAACTGAATTGATAGAAATAAACGCCGGCAAAGCCAGGCCAATAACAGCGGTGGCGGATAAACGCGGGGATGATGCGGCGGAAGGGTATTAGGAGATAGTGGATGATGATACTGGATACTGGATACTGTTGATGCTGGATGCTGTTGATGCTGGTAATTACTATTGAGTTGATCCAAAACCGCGCTTTCAATGGAGTGTATTACACCTTATTGAAAAATATTTACTGTTTACTATTTTCAAATTTATTTGCCGTAATTTATACTTTTCATTTTTGAAGCCAGTAAACAGGAACTTCTTTGTCTCCCACAGTCATCTATATTATCATTGGTTATGTTGTTTTATTGGCATTGGTGTACCTGTTACAGGAACGTTTTATTTTTAAGCCGGAAAAATTAAAGCAAAATTTTCAGTACAAATATGATGCGCCGTTCCGTGAACTTTTTTTTGATGTGGAACCAGGCGTACGGATCAATGGACTTCATTTTTATGTCGAAAAACCCCTCGGACTGATATTGTATTTTCATGGCAACAGCAGGAGC
>JBDSLD010000360.1:0-14805 GCA_039916545.1 Ferruginibacter sp. | reverse complement strand
GAAATAGACTTGCAGTGGCAAAAGACCTGCTGACTTACGCCAAACAATATGTCAACAGCGCCAATTTTAAAAAGGAATACGAACAGGAGCACAAAAATGCTATGCCAGTTGAACCAGTAGCAAAGCCGGTCCGTACCAAGGCACAGGTACAAAAAGAAGAGATCGCCAAAACTGAAAAGTCGATCAGGGAATTTGAAATAAATATGAAAGTATTTGATGCGGCAACACAGAAGAATATGCTGCCCGTGCTGGATGTATTTAAAAAAACACTTAAAGATTACCAGGATCCCAATAATCAATATTTTGAAGCATTGGTAATGAACGATAAATATGAGAACGAAGAAAATGTAAAGAAATACAATGAAAATATGAAGAACTGGGAAAAGCTTTATCCTGCAGACTATGCACTAATCATCAAAGCGCGGTTGAAGAAATTCCTGGATATTACCAGCGACGTCGATTTCAATGCGGAATTGAAAACATCCTACAATAAAAAAGTATTTGTAAATACGGCATACGAAAGAAAATCTACCGAATGGAAACAGGCTTTTCGCGCTGGAAAAGAAATAACAACAATGGCACGGGCATTTGCAGCGCAATGGCTGACTGAGTTAAAATAAACTACAATAAATAACATTCCAAAACATATCAATCATGCAAAAAGTAATTTTAGTAACAATGTTGGTGGTAGTAGCCATAGCCAATATAATTTCCTGTAATAACGATAAAGCGGAGCAGCCGGTGACTACAGCCGTTTCCAATGATAGCTTAATAAAACGCGGCAGTTATCTGGTAACCCTGGGAGGTTGCGATGACTGCCACTCACCTAAAAAATTTGGCCCGAACGGACCGGAAGTAGATATGGATCTTCGCCTTTCGGGCTATCCGGCTAACAGGCCCTTTCCACCTTACGACAGTAACATGGTTAAAAAGGGAATTATGATGTTCAATGGCGACCTCACTTCCGCAGCGGGGCCATGGGGAGTAAGCTTTGCCGCAAATATTACTTCAGACGAAACCGGGTTGGGTAATTGGAACGAAGCACATTTTTTTAAAGCAATGCGGGAGGGTAAATTTAAAGGCCTGGATGGCAGCCGTTCCCTGTTGCCTCCGATGCCTTGGCAAAATTTTAAACAAATGACCGATGACGATCTGAAAGCGGTATTTGCATTTTTAAAGTCTACCAAACCGGTTAAAAATATAGTACCCGCAGCAAGACAATTGGCTGAAATAAAATAGAACCAATATGAATTTCTTCCGGGACAAAAAAAACGACCACATCAGCAAAAGGAAAGGAAATAATTAAAACAGGTTTCGTGCACAGGAAAATATACAGCGCTCGGGCGATCTCGTTACTTGGTATTCTTAGTTGGATCTCCCTCCTTTTGGTATATTTTTCTTTGCACGCTGCCATTAGTATGATGCCCCTGCGAAATAACAGGTTATGTAACGACCCAACGATGAACTTAAGGAACCTGGATAGAAATATTTATTTTTCATCGTAGTTTCTTTTTATGGCTAGTTCCAATCCCCGTAATTCTGCTAATCCTCTCAGTCGGCCGATGCCACTATAGCCCGGGTTAGTTTTCTTTCCCAGGTCATCCAGCATCTGGTGGCCATGATCCGGTCGCATAGCGATACTTATTTTTCGTGTGCGCATTACTGTTACCAGTTCTTTAACTACACCATACATATCTACATCACCTTCGAGGTGATTGTCCTCATAAAAATCGCCGGTATTATTTCTTTTAGTACTGCGGAGATGCACAAAGTTGATGCGATCAGCAAATTGCTTTACCATCGCCGGCAGGTCGTTGTCCGGCCTTACACCAAAAGAACCGGTACAGAAGCACAGGCCATTGTTGAGCGAAGGCACAGCGGTAAAAATGTCGTCCATGTCTTTTGCGGTACTTACCACGCGGGGCAGTCCTAAAATAGGATACGGCGGATCATCCGGGTGGATGACCATTTGTATGCCTTCTTCATCGCAAACCGGTATTACCTCTTGCAGGAAATGGACCAGGTTTTGTTTTAAAATATCAGCAGACATTCCATCATACGGATTTAATGCCAGTTGAAATTTTTCAAGCGTAAAACTTTCCGAACTACCGGGTAGCCCTGCAATGATATTTCTTTCCAATATATGTATTTCATCGGCACTCATGTTATCCAGGCGCTTTTCAGCTTCTGCTAATTCGGCTGCGGTGTACTCCAGGGGAGCATTTGGCCGCTTTAGTAAAAAGGCGTCAAAAGCAATAAAAGCTGTTTTTTCAAATCGAAGCGCCAGGCTTCCATCGGCTACTTTAAAGGCAAGGTCGGTCCTGGTCCAATCGAGCACCGGCATAAAATTATAGGTAACGATTCGGATATCGCAGGCGGCCAGGTTCCGCAGACTTTCTTTATAATGATTAATATGTTCCAGGTAATTACCTGATCTCGTTTTAATATTTTCGTGTACCGGCACACTTTCTACCACAGCCCATTTGAGGCCGGCGGCTTCGATCAGGTCTTTACGTTCTTGTATTTCATTTTTCGGCCAGGGTTCGCCATTCGGGATATGGTGAAGCGCCGTAACGATACCCGTACAACCCGCCTGCCGGATATCGCTTAAGCTCACCGGGTCATTGGGGCCAAACCAGCGCATGGTCTGTAAGAAAGAAGATTTCACTGCATTCATATTTAGTTATAAATTGGATTAAAATTACTATAAACAATTATTGTTTTTTATTTCTGTTCATTGTTCCTGTTTATTATTTTATTTCCGGTAATTTTCTTTAATAAATCAAATAGAAAGAGCAACGATTAAAACCGCTAACGTAAATATAGTGTCAGTCTAATGAAGTATTTAAAAATTTTATACGTGCAGGTGATCATTGGCATCGTATTGGGAATATTGGTGGGCTGGTTATTCCCATCGTTTGCACCCGCCGGAAAACTTATCAGTGAAAAATTTATAGACCTCATAAAGATGATCATTCCGCTGATCATTTTTTTTACGATTGTATTAGGCATCGCCGGAGCCGGGGACATGAAAAAAGTAGGCAGGGTCGGGGGAAAAGGGCTTCTTTATTTCGAGATCGTAACGACCCTCGCCCTGATAATTGGCGTACTGGTGGCGCATTTGATAAAACCCGGCCTGGGCATTACTGTTAATCACCTGCAGGACGATAAGGTGGCTAAAATTACCACGCAGGCCAAAGACCTAAATTGGGTAGATTTCTTTACGCACATTATTCCGGACAATATTTTTAAATCATTTGCCCAGGGTGATATTCTGCAGATATTATTCTTTAGTATTCTATTTGGTGCGGGCCTTAGCCGCCTGGGGCCCTACGGAAACAGCCTGCTTATTACATTGGATAAAATAAGTAAAGTTATCTTCAGGATCATGAAGATGATCATGCAACTTGCTCCCGTCGGCGCTTTTGGCGGTATGGCATATACTATTGGGCAATTTGGTTTTAGCAGTTTATTATTGCTCGGCAAGCTGATGCTCAGTTTTTATATCACTGTTTTTTTGTTTGTCGCAGTGGTGTTAAATCTAATTTGCCGTTATAATGGATTCAGCCTATGGAAATTATTAAAATATTTAAAAGAAGAACTGCTGATCGTATTGGGCGCCAGCAGCAGCGAGCCGGCCTTACCTGCTGTTATGCAAAAACTGGAAGCCGCAGGCTGCGATAAAAGTGTAGTCGGCCTGATCATTCCTACGGGCTATAGTTTCAACCTGGATGGTACCGCCATCTATTTGAGTATGTGTGTTATTTTTCTTGCCCAGGTGTTTGGTGTGGACCTCACAGCCGGGCAGCAATTAACTATTATTGTTATTTTAATGGTTACCAGTAAGGGTGCAGCCGGCGTTACCGGCAGTGGATTTGTAGTATTGGCTTCAACATTAACAGCCATCAAAGTTATACCGGTTGAAGGCCTGGCCTTGTTATTAGGGGTAGACCGTTTTATGAGTGAGGCAAGGGCGATTACGAATTTGATCGGCAATACGGTCGCTACGGTTGTAATAGCCAAAAGTGAAAATGCGATTGATGAGGCTTTGTATAAAACTGTGGTGGAAAATAAGTGATTTTCCTGCGGGATAATTTGCGTGATACCTGTAGAAATAAGGAGAACCTGTTTTCTTTCTAAAGTAAACCTTTGAAAATTGCAGTTAACAAAGCCGCTCCGTTGCAGGGAAGATGACTTTATGTTTCTGCCGCAAAGTGTTAAATCCTATGGAGTTTTGAAGGAAGTTGGCTTTGTATTGCTTACAATCTGCCCATAACTGAGAATTGTAAGCGAAGGAATTATAGAAATTTATTTAGAGAGACGTATGCACTTTGAAGGATTTGTGCAACTAACCAGCAAAAACGATTGGCGGGCTAAAAAAATAATAAAAATGCTGAGCCTTCTCCTTCCACACTTTGCACCTGTATGGTTCCCTTGTGCAGGAGCATGATCTGTTTACAAAGACTCAGGCCGATACCACTGCCGGTTTTGCGGGTACTAAAAAAGGGAATGAATATCTTTTCCATCAGTTCCTCCGACATGCCATTGCCATTATCTGCAATTTTGACTACCACTTTATTTTTAGGCGTGATGTAAGCAGATAATAGGATCCTTGGTTCTTCTTTTTCCTTAACAGCTTCTGTGGCATTCACTATCAGGTTGATCATCACCTGTTCGATCAGGCTGGCATCTGCTTCCAGCATCAGGTCGGGATCTTTTAAAATAATGTCCAGCTCTATATTTTTTTTAACAAGTGTGGGCTGCATCAGGTTGTGCATCGTTTCAAACAGATCCCTCACATATACTTTCTTCAGCGTAAGCGTATTTATCTTATTCAGGTTACGATAAGTATCCGCAAATTTTAATAACCCCTCGCTTCTTTTTTTGATTGTATCGATCCCTAATTCCAGGTCATCTACGGAACCCGTTTTATTACTCAGGTCATGCACCGCCGATTGCAGGCGGTGCTTTAAAGTATCAGCCAGCGAAGATATCGGCGCAACAGAATTCATGATCTCGTGTGTCATTACACTCAATAATTTTTGCCAGGCTTTTGATTCCGTTTCTTCCATCGCTTCATTGATATTCTGAAAAGCGATTAACTTATATTTTTTGCCATCTGTCTGAAATGCGGTTGCGCTCAGCAATACTTTAAAAAATGTTTTATCATCTTTTACAGATACCACTTTGTTTTCACCGGGGTTGATACCGAGTATTTCTGCATATAAAGTTTCCGCTCTTCTTTCCAACGAATGAATGGTTTTTAAGTAGGGGATAGCCAATAATTTTTTGAGCGGTTCATTCATCCACATTACATCGCCCGTGGCATGTTCGTAAGATAATATTCCCGTGTCCACCAATTCAAGTATGTTTTGCAGGTACACGTATTGTGTTTCCTTTTCCTTGCTCATGGTCTTGAACGTAGTATTGATCTCGTTAAAACCTTTGCGCATGGGCTGCAAAGAAGTAGGCGCATTTTTTTCATCAAACCGCCTGGAGAAATCACGGTAATGTACAGACTCTACGAACTGTTGTAATTCTTCATTGCTTTTGTTCGTAAATCGAAACAGGTCAAACACCTGGAAAATGATAGCGATACAACCGATGGCCACGCCGCTGTAATAGCCTTTCTCAAACAGAACGGCGATGCCACTCATAACTACCAGTAACAATAAGATCCTTATTGATAAGGCCCATTCAAATCTTTTAAATTTCATATTTGCTTAATCTACGGTATAGCGCAGTGCGTGTGATGCCTAATTCTTTGGCGGCTTTGGAAATATTGCCGTTGTGTTTTTCAATAACCTTCAGTATAGTATTTTTTTCCATGCTGCTCAGTTTAAAATTACCGGCTTCTTCATTCATAATAGTGGTAGACTCCAGCGGGGAAAAAATAATATCGCCTGAATGTAACATTTCTTCTTCTGCCATGATCATGGCTCTTTCGATACTATATTGCAGTTCACGTACATTGCCGGGATAATTGTATTGTAATAATTTATCCTGGCAGGCCGCATCAAATTCCGGTACGGGCTTGCGGTATTTTTCTGCATATATTTTTGCATAATATTTAGCCAGCAACAGGATATCATCTTTTCTTTTGCGCAACGGCGGAATGGTTATCTCTACCGTGTTGATCCGGTAAACTAAGTCCTTCCTGAATTTATTTTCATTGGCCAGTTCTGCCAAAGGCAGGTTGGTGGCACATATCAGCCGTATATCGATGGGTGTGACCTCATTCGTGCCCAGCCGCTGTATATTTCGGCTCTGCAATACCGTTAGTAACTTGGCTTGTTGCTGCAGCGCGATATTTCCAATTTCATCAAGGAACAAAGTACCATAATTAGCCGCTTCAAATCTTCCCATCCTGTCCTCACGGGCATCTGTAAACGCTCCTTTTTTATGACCGAATAATTCGCTCTCAAAAAGTGATTCGGTCAGCGCGCCCACATCTACTTTTACAAAGGCATTTTTTGCTCTCAATGACTTTTGATAGATGGCCTGTGCTACGAGTTCCTTTCCCGTACCATTTTCCCCGAGTATCAACACATTGGCATCCGTTGGGGCGATCTTTTCTATTTTATAAAAAATCTCTTCCATTATCTCGCTTGTGCCGAGCAATTGATTACCGATCACCGAATCATTGGCCACTTTTAAGGAAGGAGCAGATTTACCGGAAGTTTTCTTCTGCAAAATATCTGTAATGGTAGCTATTAACTTTTCATTGTGCCATGGCTTTACCATAAAATCTGATGCGCCTTCTTTGAGCGATCTCACTGCCAGGTCTATATCTCCGTAGGCTGTGATCATTACCACCGCCATGTTTTCGTCAATGGTTTTTATTTTTTTCAACCAATAAATACCCTCGTTGCCCGTATTGATACTGCTATTGAAGTTCATGTCCAGCAAAACAATATCGAATTTTGTGGACGCCATTAAATGCCTGATATTCTCCGGGTTCTTTTCAATTACAACTTCCTTCGCTTCTGTTTTCAACAATAATTTTACCGCAGTCAATACATCTGTATCGTCATCAATGACAAGTATGTTGGCGTTTTTTATATTCATTTTTTATTTAATTTTTTGCTTCCCTGTTCCTTCCCGGCAAAGTATACCGAAAGTTTCATAAGTGTTCATAAAGTAAATAAAAATAATAATTTTTATTCAATGAGGTAAACTAAATGCAGTTGTTGCAGCACGCTTCAACCCTTGTTTATGACTATTTACCTATTCCTCTGCAATCATTTAAAAAAACTATACGGTACTGTATCAAAAGCGGATAACGGTTGTATCGAAAGCGAACAGTGTATTTTTAAGGTGTTATATAAGTTGTTGAAAATTAGTTAGTTATGTTTTGGCACACCTTTGTATAAGTAGGTATCAGGAAAGTTCTTTTCAAAACAACATTAAAATTAAAACAAAAAAATACTTACAATCATGAAAAAGCAATCAAACATCCAGTTCACTTCTATCAGTACAGAAGGCCTGGCAAATTTAACACAGGAAGTAACCGAAACAATTGCATTTGGCCTGGCTGCATCCCGCAATAAAATTTTTACGACCGCTGATCTCTGGAATATCCGGAGCCATGCAAAGGCAAGAACACAAAGGAGATATTTATAATATCAACACAAAATCAAAATTATTAAAATTTAAAAAATTAAATCATGAAAAAGCAATCAGTAATAACAGCCAAAATAGATAAATCGCTGTTGTCAAATTTAACACCGGAAGTAAAAGAAACAATCGCATTTCACCTAATACAACCTAAGCGCAAAGTTTTCAGCGCAGCTGAATTATGGAACATCCAGCGCCAGGGAAAAGCAAGGGTACAAAGAAGGTTTTTATAATTAATTAAAAAGTTACATCATGAAAAAGCAGCCAAATACACTGTTCAACAAGTTTAGCAGGGAAACCCTGGCAGATCTTACAAAAGAAGTGAGGGAAACAATAGCAGTTGGTCTTAGCCTTTCCGGCAAAAAAACTTTTACTGCCGCCGACCTCTGGAATATACAGCGCCGGCGTAAGAGTATGGTACAGCGGAGGTTTTTATTTTAATCCGGTCTTCGAATGCGAAACAGGCTGGAAACAGGGGCTGGATCGCATATAAACAGGGTGAAAAAAAACTGTATCAAAACCGGACACTTGTTGTATCGATAGCGAACAGTGACACCGGGGATTTATCTACAAAATATTGAAATACAACGATTTATGTTTTGGCATGGCTTTGTATAAAGAAGTAAAGAAAAATGAGGATATGAGTGGTTGTAAAAGAGGCAAATGAAAAGTGGCGAAAAAGTAAACAGTATAAATAAAAATCTACAAAATAAAAAAATGGATAGGGTAATAGAAAAGAAGTTTTGGAACAGTAAGCGGATAATGATCATTGGCGGTACCGTGGCATTGGTAGCATTATTGACGGCCAGTGTATATTTTTCTTCAGGTAAATCGAAATTGAACGTAGTAACCGATAGAATTACCGTTAGTGAAGTTAAGAAAGGCCCGTTCCAGGAGAATATCCCGGTAGACGGTGTGGTATTACCAGTTACCACTATTTACCTGGATGCAATAGAAGGTGGCAGGGTAGAAGAAAAATTTGTAGAGGATGGCGCGATTTTGAAAAAGGACCAGCCAATTTTGAGATTGAGCAACACCGACCTCGAACTTAGCCTGGCAAACCAGGAAACAGCGGTATTCGATGTATTGACTCAAATGCAGAATACGAAGAATGTCGCGGAACAAAACTCTATGAACCGCCAGACCCAGATGGCAGATGTGGACAATGCATTAAAGGAAGCGGAAAGAGTTTACAATGTAAATAAGAAATTATATGGCCAAAAAGTGATTGGTAAACAGGAATACGAATCGAGCCTTAATTTATACAACTACCAGGTGGGCAGGAGAAAATTATCAGAAGATATTCTGAAGCAGGACGGAAGCTCGATGAAACTCCAGGTAGCCCAGGCAAAAGAATCATACGAGAGAATGCAGAATACCCTGGCGCTCATGCGTAAAAAGGTGGGTGACCTGATAGTACGGGCGCCTGTGGACGGACAATTAACCTCCCTGGACGCTGAAGTAGGACAAAATAAAAATAAAGGGGAACGCCTCGGCCAGCTCGATGTAATGAGCGGTTTTAAGGCGAGGGTAAATGTGGATGAACATTACAGTTCCAGGATATTTATTGGTTTAGGCGGTACTTATACACCCAGTAACGGGAGAAAATATAAACTTACTATCAAGAAAATATACACGCAGGTTACTGCAGGCAGGATACAGGTAGATATGGAATTTAACGATAGTATTCCTACCGGCCTGAGGCGTGGTCAAACATTACAGATTGTGCTTGCATTAAGTGACGAAAGAAATGCATTGCTGGTTAACAAAGGAGGCTTCTACCAGCAAACAGGTGGCAACTGGATATTTAAAGTAAATGAAAATGGTACGATGGCCTATAAGGTTGATATACAACTGGGCAGTCAGAACCCTGATTACTATGAAGTTTTATCCGGCCTGCAACCCGGGGATAAAGTAATCACAAGCAGTTATGAGAATTATGGAAATATCCAGGAACTTGTTTTAAAAGCACCTTAGCAACCGGTCAGTAAACTCTTTCACCTTAATCAGGATTAAAATATAGGGAAGGATTTCACGAAATGAAATAAAATATTACAGATAAAAACTTTTTATGAAGAATAAACTAATAAAACTATTCGTGCTTTTTGTAACGATAAGCGTACTCACGGCGTCGAAAGAAGAAACCCGCAGCTGCAAGGAGAACCAGGCAGTTAAGATTGAAAATAGTTGTTCGGAGAACAGCAAGGATTACGGGATTAGCATCTCTTGTAAGCAAGCCACTGTAGTTCAGGCCAATTGCGCCGACGCCAGCCTTGTGACAGAAATGGACAATGAAATATCACTTTCGCCCATCAGCCGTTTTATATTGTTGCAATAAAACCCATACATTAATCATCAACAAAACAATAAAATGATACACATTCAAAATCTGGAAAAAATTTACCGTACCGAAGAGGTTGAAACAGTTGCGCTTAACAACTTGTCCATTGACATTAAAGAAGGCGAATTTGTAGCCATCATGGGACCGTCGGGTTGTGGAAAAAGTACGCTGCTGAACATATTGGGTTTGCTTGACGACCAGGATGAAGGAAGCTTTGTGTTCAATGGCATTGAGGTAGCAAAATTCAATGAACGTAAAAGGGCGGACCTGCGCAAACGCAATATTGGCTTCGTGTTCCAGAGTTTTAACCTGATCGATGAATTGACAGTTTTTGAAAATGTGGAACTTCCTTTGATCTACACCGGTGTAAAGCCAGGTGACCGCAAAAAAAGAGTAGAAGAAGTATTAGATAAAATGCAGATCATGCATCGCCGTAACCACTACCCGCAACAGTTAAGTGGTGGACAACAGCAACGTGTAGCCGTGGCAAGGGCCGTTGTAAATAAACCAAAATTAATATTGGCGGATGAACCTACAGGAAACCTTGATAGCAGCAATGGTAATGAAGTAATGCAACTGCTTACCGACCTCAATGAACAAGGTACCACCGTAATAATGGTAACGCATAGTGAACACGATGCGCGGTACAGCCACCGTATTATCCGCATGCTGGATGGACAAACAGTTACAGAAAATATATTGGTGTAATTGATTTTTTACTTTCCCGGCACTGCCGGTAGATTATCCAAATAATTCAAAATAATTACCGTGAGCCCAATTAATTTAAAAGCCGCTTTTCGCCAATTGTGGAAGAATAAATTGCAAGGCTCATTGTTATCGCTTGTGTGATAGCATTTCCGCTGGCTTTTTTTGCCATGCATAATTGACTGCAAAGTTTTGCCTGCAGGATAAGTATTCACTGGTGGATGTTTGGCATAGCAGGTGGGTCGCTTTGCTGATCGTGTTTCTTACAGGTAGCTTCCGGGCTATTACAACTGCCGTAGCAAACCCTGTAAATAATTTAAGAACGGAGAAAGGTAAAGCGATAGTTAACAATGTACCTGGTAGAGGTAATGAAGTGACGATGTGTTATCCAACAAATTTATAAAAGGGCCATGGTTCGCAGGCCTGTAATTAAAGGCAGACCACGGCTTGATGAACAATTTAATTTCTCTTCGCTGACAAGCCGAGCTGGTAAATCTTTTTTTTTATGAAAATCCATTTGAAGATCAACGCTATAATAATTTGCTAATGAATACGACTGGACAGAAAAAATCACCAGGTTAATAGAGATCAAAAAATATAATTCAGACAATGCTTAAAAATTATTTCAAAATTGCCTGGAGGAATCTTTGGAAACATAAATTATTTTCCTTCATCAACATATTTGGCTTAGCCTTAAGCCTGTCTGTTTGTATGGTCGTAATGGTACAGGTTAAAGAAGATCTTAGCTATGATCTTTTTCATCCACATCCCGATAGAACTTACCGGGTAATTTCCGGTGTTATTGAAAGTAAAAACAATAATCAATACCAGTTGGCCAGTACGCCACTCCCATTGCAAAATGAATTATCGAGGCAGACGGATTTAGTAGAAGCTTCTGTGCAATTGTATCCCGCCTTAAAAGAAAAAGCAGGGTATGGAGAAAAGGAATTATACATCAATGGCGCCTTTACCGATCCATCTTTTTTCAAAGTATTCGGCTTTAAGTTATCCTCCGGAAATGAACAGACTGCATTGGCCATTCCTAATGGAATTGTTTTGAGCAGCGAGACCGCATTTAAGTTTTTTGGAAAGAATGATCCGGTTGGGAAGATCCTGAGTTTCTCAAAGCTGGGTTCATTCCAGGTTACAGGTGTTTTGGAAAAGCCTTTGGGAAAATCTCACATCGATTTCGATGCGTATGCTTCCTCTTTAACACTGTCTCAGCTTGAAAAATCAAAAGCACTTCCGGAACGGCAGAATAACTGGAGTACATTAAATGACGCATACACCTATGTGTTATTAAAAAAGAATATCCCGGCTAAAAGTTTAAATGCTTTATTAGGCCAAATATCTCTGAATCCAGCACTCAGATCTGATGCCGGTAAAGTAAGTTTTACCAGCCAGCCACTTTCCAGCATAACGCCCGGGACAGATGGCATCTACAACCAAATTGGCAGGGGTACCGTCTGGGCCAAGTTATTAACCGTCGTGAGCGTAGGCTTTATAATATTACTGGCTGCATGTTTTAATTACACCAACCTTACCATTGCAAGAGCGCTTACCCGTGCAAAAGAAGTAGGTATCAGGAAAGTCTCCGGTGCCACACGCGGTCATATTTTTTTACAATACATTATTGAAGCAGTTTTGATCGCCGTTTTAGCATTGGCCTTTGCCTGTGTGCTGCTACTTCAGTTTAAAGCTGATTTTCATTTTAACGGGCAACTTTTAATTGCAGCTGCAGTTTTTACTGTTGTCACAGGGGTATTGGCAGGCGCTTTTCCAGCCTGGATATTGTCGGCATTTAAACCTGTGCATGTGCTCAAAACTGTGTTGACGCAAAGATTATTTGGAAACCTTTCTTTACAAAAAGGGTTAATGATATTCCAGTTCACCCTTTCGCTTGTCGTGCTTATTTTTCTTTCCGCTTACTACAGCCAGTTTTCTTTTCTTGAAACATTGAATCCCGGTTTCAATTCAAAAAATATATTGACTATTCCGTTACCGGGTAAAGCGAAAATATTTTCTAATGAGATCGCCCGGATCAGCGGAGTTGAAAGGATATCGCGGTCGTCGGAAAATTTTGGTATGAGAGGCGATGGATCAATTCCTGTTTTTTTGGATAAACCTGTGAATGGCCAGGGTATTTTCAATGAGTTTTATTTTGTAGATGCGGCGGCGATTCCGGTTCATCAACTACAAATAATTGCCGGTACAAATTTTTCCGCCGATGAAGAATATGAAAAGGAAAAATTTATCCTGATCAATGAAAGATCAGTGGGGGTATTGGGCCTTAAAAATCCGGTTGCTGCAATTGGAAAAATGCTTTGGCTGAACGATACTACCAAAGTGGAAGTGAGAGGTATCATAAAAGATTTTTATGACAAAGGAGCTGCCAGGAATATCAATCCGCTGATATTAAGAAACAGGGATGATGCATTCAACTATTTGAACATACAGGTAAGTGCAGCAGATAAGGAAGGAGTTGTAAAAAAGATTTCATCCGTGTGGGATATTCTAAACCCGGATACACCTTTTGCCTATGAATGGCTCGATAAAAAAATAGCTCAGCGGGAGGATCAAAGTGATGCTTATTCCACCCTGGGATTTCTAGCGTTTATAACAATTTCCATCGCTTCGCTGGGTTTGCTCGGACTGGTTATTTACACGGTAGAAACCCGACAGAAAGAGATCAGCATCCGCAAAGTTATTGGTGCAAGCTCGCAACAACTTATGTTCTTGTTATCCAAAGGTTTTCTAAAATTACTGTTGATCGCAGGCTTAATCGCCTTGCCATTGGGTTACATCGTATCCTGGTTCTTTTTGCAAAATTTTGCTAACAGGGTGCCGTTTGGAATTGGTAGCCTGCTCTTAAGTTTTTTATTTTTAATGGGCATCGGACTCGCTACAATATTGTCGAATACTTACCAGGTTGCTGTTGCAAACCCGGTTAAGAATTTGAGGACAGAGTGATATTAGTTAGCTGGTTGCAAATGCACTGATTTGCGAATGGGAGAATTTGCTAATGTGAAAATTTAGAAATTTTAAAATTTGAAATGAATGCTGGTTGGTGAATACGATTCGGTTAATAATTAAAATACTAATCATACAATGTTTAAAAATTATTTTAAGATCGCCTGGCGAAATTTGATGAAGAACAAGACATTTTCTTTCATCAATATTTTTGGCCTTTCGGCCGGATTGGCAAGTTGCATGCTGATCGTATTGTACCTGTACAATGAAGTAAGCTATGATCGCTATCATACCAATATTAAAGAACTATACCAGGTAGGTACCACCTTTACGATCGGCGGCAAAGATCAACGTTATCCAGCCACACCAGCGATAATGGCACAGGCCATGAAACAGGACTTTCCCGAAGTCGCGGAAGTATCGAGGCTGTACATGTTCAGTCTTTTTGGTGAAGAAAAAACCTTGTTTCAATATGCCCGGCCAAATGGAACGGCGCGTTCTTTTTATGAAACAAAGGGCCTTGCCGCTGACGCGTCTTTCTTTAAATTGTTCACTTATCATTTTACTGAGGGCAATGTGTCAACGGCGTTAAACAAGCCAAATTCGATTGTTATTTCAAAAGAGATCGCTGATAAGATTTTTGAGGGCCAGCCTGCGATGGACAAGCTGATACATGTCAGCAGTACCAATAACGGTGACCATGACCTGCAGGTGACTGGTGTATTTGAACCGAATGAAAAGCCATCGCATATTGACGGGCGTTTCTTTATTTCTATGTATGGTGGTTCAATAGAGGATCAAATGAAAAGGGATGGAGATAACATGGCGGTTAATAATATGTATGCGACCTACCTGCTTTTGAAACCAGGAGCCGACGCAAAAAAACTGGAAGCAAAATTCCCTGCCTTTTTAGATAAATATGCCGGTAAAGACCTGAAGGAAGCAGGGTTTTCTAAAAAAGAATTTTTATTACCTGTAAAAGATATTCACCTGCACGCTGATATGCAGGAAATGACGCCTTCCGGAAGTGTCACCTATTTGTATATTCTCGGATCTGTCGCGCTGTTTATTTTAATAATCGCCTGTATCAATTTTATGAACCTTTCTACGGCCCGTTCTTCCAAACGTTCCTCCGAAGTAGGTATCAGGAAAGTACTGGGTGCAGAACGTGG
>JBDSLD010000359.1:0-16383 GCA_039916545.1 Ferruginibacter sp. | reverse complement strand
ACTAATGGATGCTTTCTTAATAATTAATTTTTTTTGCAAATATTATTAAACTTACGGCAGTAGTAACGAAGAAGACACAGGACGAAGTCCTGCGCCTGAGTTATGGCCATATTATTTGAGATATATTATTTAGTAAACGCAGCACAATCACCAGGCGCAGGACTCCGTCCTGTGTCTTCCTTGTCACTAATGTTGCTTTTTAAATAGTTAATAATTTTTTTCAGATAGTTCTAAACTTGCAGCAGTAATAACGACTAAGACACAAGTCCTGCGCCTGAGTTATGGCCATTATTATTGAGATATATTATTTAGTAAACCCACCATAATCACCAGGCGCAGGGCTCCGTCCTGTCTTTCCTGTCACTAATGTTGCTTTTAAATAGTTAATAATTTTTTTCAGATAGTTCTAAACTTGCAACAGTAATAACGACTAAGGCACAAGTCCTGCGCCTGAGGTATGGCCATTATTATTTGAGATATATTATTTAGTAAACGCACCACAATCACCAGGCGCAGGACTCCGTCCTGTGTCTTCCTTGTCACTAATGGATGCTCTCTAAATAGTTAATTTTTTTTGCAAATATTATTAAACTTACGGCAGTAGTAACGAAGAAGACACAAGACGGAATCCCGCGCCTGAAGAGGTGCTCGTTGTATTTACTTCAAATTTATTTTTTAATACTGGTGAAAACCCTGTGAAACAAACTCCAGCACATCCGGGAGCGACCTGCGCCAATAGGTCCAGTTGTGCCCGCCATCGCGGATGCGAAATTCATGCGGTATTTCTTTTTTGCGCATGGCTATATGCACCAGCGAATTGCCTTCATACAAAAAATCATCATCGCCACAATCGATGTACCAGCGAACCGCTTTTTTTAATGTGTCGGGCATAGCGGCTACCAGTACCGGCACACTCTGGCGGTTATAAAATTTTACAATCAATGAATCTGCCAATGTTGGATTATCCTTTCGCAATCTTGTCTTCGCATCATCCGGCGTAAGCGGGCCGGTACCTGCGCTTAACGGGCAGGCAGAGGAAAATAATTCCGGGTGATGCAATGCATACGTGAACGTACCATCACCTCCCATTGACAAGCCGCTCACCGCGCGATATTTTTTTTCTGCCTTAATGCGATATTTCTTTTCCACATAAGGCACCAGCTCTTCAAAGAAAAAGTCCTCGTATCTCCAGGTACCAGTTGCGTTATTGGAATAACCCCGCTGACCGGTGTTGGCATCAGGCATAATGATCACCATCGGTGTTGCGCTACCTTCATTGATCGCTTTATCGGCAATACGCAATACCTCACCAAATTGTACCCATCCCGTCTGGTCGTCTCCGCCGCCATGCAGGAGGTAAAGAACAGGGTAACTGCGATCGGAGCTTTCATAATCCGGTGGCAGGTAAACCGCAAACTTCCTTTCCATTTTTAATATTTTGCTGGTCATGGAAAGGTTGTCCATCACTTTGCCCGTTTGCGCCAGCAAAAATAATGGCAGGCAAATAATGCCAAAACACAGGAAGATCAAATGCTTTTTCATATTGTATTGTTGAGCGTGAATCGTTCTGAATATAAAAATCTCTGAAAGGATAAATAAATAGTGCTTTAAATTTCTGAATGATACAATCCATGAAATCTGATAGTGCCAATTCATGTATCCGTAGCAGTTAGACCAAGCCGATACTTAATTTACCTCCAGCTGATCCTTGGTTGGCAATTTTGGAAAAGTGGTGTGTGGCTCGGTCTGGTACCAGAATACGGTAGACGCGATATCATCCTGCAATGGAAGGTAACGGCCACCGCTTCTCCAACCCAATGCCTGGATGGTAACTTTTAAATTCTTTTCGAAACGTATCGGGTCCGTAATATGCCAGCGATACAACCCAAAGCGTTGTGCTATATCGTAATGCCCATCTCCCTTGATCACCTGAGGCAGGCCTGCGTAGGCATTTGAAAATTCGGTATAATTTGTTAGTTCTACCCCTGCATCATTTTTCTTACGGGTATCAAAATCATAAGAGCCGCAGAAATAATCTTCTGTTCCGGTACCACAAATTGTGGGGTAATCCGTATCACCGTCCATAAAGAATTTTATTTCTCCTTCGCCCCACCAGCCGTTGTTATGAACGCCCCAGGCCATATAGGTTCCTACATATTGCCCCTTGCCTTTTATGCTATCTACCAATGTATAGTTTTGCTTATAAGGCAATGGGTTTACACGGTTGAACTGTGCATGAAAGTATCCTGCATCGGCGGGCACTTCGGTTAAAATATAATCAACCTGGTAATACAGCACCATGTCGGCATCATCAATATTTTCCATGGTGATCCTGCATTTTTTTCTAAAAGGCATTGGCCAGTAACAATTAAAGGCGCTACCCGGATTTACACAAACAGCCAGGGATTGCAGGGAAGAATATTTACCCCAACCCATTCCAAAAAAGTCACCCACCGGTACCTGTACCGAAGGTGTTGTTTCATCATCCCAATAAAAGCGCAGGATAGAATAGCGCCAGTTGCCGGTAGGCGTCATCCAGATGTGTTGTATCGAACCCGAACCGTTGATCTCTGCAACAGTATAGGTGGTCTTTGATTTTATGACAACGCTCGGACTCACTTTCCATCCCTGCCCAAGATCCCTTGATGGACCGGCACCCGTACCGGTAGTGGCTTTGCCGCCTTCACCTTTGGCGCCGTTTAAATTTTCCGGGCTTATGGAGCGCGATTTGGCGTCAGACATCCGGTATAGATTTCCCATATTGGCGTCTATGCCATTATATTTTTGTGCCTGCGAAGCACAGCAAACAATAACACAAAAGAATAAAATGCTGATCATTTTTTGCATGATGGTATGTTTTTAAGTATGTGAAAGTTTGTTTAAACCAGCCCGATAAATGCCGCTTATGTGTTATTTTTCGGAATCGCACTTGCAAGTATTCAATAATATCATAGCAGGCAGGAACGCTAACCCAGGTCTTTGATTACGCGCTTTATTTTATGTCCTTTCCAACCAAAATAAAGAACGACGATAAAACACAAGAGCGGTACAATATAAGCAAGCTGGATGCTCCCGGTTTTGTCGGAAATTTGTCCCATTATCGGTGGAAGTATTGCTCCGCCGACGATTGACATCACCAAAAAAGAAGACGCGATCTTGCTTTCTTCACCCAGGCCCTTGATACCCAAAGCGAAAATAGTCGGGAACATGATCGACATAAAGAAAGGCACTGCCAGTAATGAATATACAGCAATTTCTCCTTTTGCAAGTATTGCAACAATAAGCAACAGGATATTAATAATTGCATACAGGCACAGTAACCGTGCAGGCTTAACAAATTTCATAAAAAAGGTACCTGCAAACCGGCCAACCATAAAGCCAACCATCGCGATAAACCCCCACCAGTAAGCCGCCTGTTTTTCGGGGAGGTTCATTGTGTACCGCGAAAAGCGAATGACAAAACTTCCTACGCATACCTGCGCGCCAACATAAAAAAATTGTGCAATCACTGCCCAGGTAACATGGCTGTGACGAAATACGTTCCAGGAAAATGTTTTTTTACCGTGACCGTTATCGTTTTCCGTTTCCTCTTCTTTTATTTCGGGTAATTTGGTAAATACAAAAAATATAGCCACCAATAACACGACTCCTGCAATGATCATGTAAGGGATTTTTATTGTGCCGGCTTCAAAGGAAAGATATGCATTCATTTGCTCCGGTGTCATCGCCTGCATCTCCTGGGGCGTGTGTTCAATACCTGAAAGAATAAACTGGCCACCAATAATGGGAGCGATAAAAGCACCCACCCCATTAAAGGACTGCGCAAAATTCAGCCGTTGCTCGGAGGATGCTTTATCGCCTAACTTGGTGATGTATGGGTTGGCAACTGTTTCTAAAAATGTAGCGCCCCCGGCGATAATAAATAGAGCAACCAAAAAGAAATCATAACTGCGGGCTGATGCGGCCGGTACAAAAAGCGCTGCCCCGATGGCGTATAAAAGCAAGCCGAAAAGAATTCCTTTTTTATAGCCGTATTTGTGCATGAACCAGCCCGCGGGTAACGCGACAAAAAAGTAACCAAGGTAAACGGCGGTGTCTATCAGGGAAGACTGCAGATCGGTCAGCTGGCAGGCTTTTTTTAAATGCGGGATCAGGATCGGGTTAATGTTGTGCAGGAAGGCCCACAGAAAAAAAAGGCTGGTAATTAAAGCGAAAGCAATCGTATAGCTTGCGGCCTGGTTTTCTTTTGACATGTCGATCGTTAAAGTATTTGATATAAATGGATTTGTTGTAATAACACGCCACGGGAGGCTATTGAGCACTGACCATATATAACTTCAGTGATTTATTTCTTCTCTGCAATAATATTGGCCAATGTTCCAATACCGTCAATGCTGATATTTACCATGTCATTTTCACGGAGCGTAAAATCATTGGGCGGAACAACGCAGGTACCGGTCATTAAAAAACAGCCATGCTCAAAATCCATTTCACGGTACAACCAATCCGCGAGTTCGTTTAAGGAGCGTTTCATTTTATTGAGTGTAGTGGCGTCATCAAACATCTTTTCCCCGTTTCTATAAATATTCATGTGAATAACAGTATCCAAAGTGATCGGCTTATCTGCCACAAACAGGCAGGGTCCCAATGCGGCGCTTCTTTCATACGTTTTCGCCTGCGGCAGATACAGGGGGTTTTCTCCCTCGATACTTCTTGAGCTCATGTCGTTGCCGATGGTATAAGCCTGGATATTTCCCTGCGCATTTATATACAATGCCAGTTCCGGCTCAGGTACGTTCCAGGTAGAGTCCTTTCGGATGTACACTTTTTCCTTATGCCCTGCAACACGGTGCGGCAAGGATTTAAAAAATAATTCGGGTCTTTCCGCTTCATACACTCTTTGATAACAATCAGCAGCGCCGCTATCTTCCGACTCTTCCATTCTTGCATCGCGGCTACGCAAGTATGTAACACCGGCGGCCCACACTTCCTGGCTGCCGATGGGTGGCAGTAAATAATTATTGACCAGGTAGTCAGTATGTTCTTCGCTGATTGCTTCTGCAGTTTCGGTTAAATGTATGAGGTGGCTGTATAGGTCCTGCCGGTTAATCAGCGTATCCCATTCATCATTTATCAAAAAAGAGGTAGTTTCCTGCCGGAGGATGTTGCCTTTGGTTGTTTTGTACAAATGCATACGATATTATTTTTTTATGGTATCAAGATCAACACCCAGCAATTGTTTTGCGAGTTGTTTTAATTCAATGTAATTGCCCTGGAAGTGGCAGGTGGTTTCTTTGTATTCACCTGTTTCGCCTTTCTTTAATGCAAGCGCCGGTGAGGATGATTCTACTTCGTAAAAAGGGCCCATTTGTGTACCGTCTGCCAGCGGACCGTCATTGTAAGAATTGATCACATCGCCTCTGTAAGGTTCTTTTTGCATTTCCCATTTACTGTTGACATATCCCGCATTTTTATCAACCTGCGGGATAATTACAGTTAAAACATTTTTCTGAAAATCAAAACTCGCGGCGATCGGTTTAGCGATCAGGGGAGATAAGCCGATCTTGCTTCTAAGCTTTCCATCACAGGTAAAATACAGCACGCTGTCCAGCACCTGCAAACGCTCTTTCGGGATATCGCCAAAATAATTATCGGTGATATACGACCGTGCATTGGCTACCGGGTGAAAGGGGATGATGACAGTGGTTTTGGAAGACGGCGTAAACATGCCAAGCAGCCAGATAGACAACAGCCCTTTGGCTTTCGTCCAGTCATTACTGCCGGTATTGGTTACTTTGTTCTCTGTTTCAAAAGCCACAAAATGTATATTGGCAGGGACGTCGATCTTTAATTTATCTGCCAGTTGGGCCTTGTTAAGCAGGCTCACATTGCGTTCAATGGCAATGTCAAATTTTGTCCCGCTGAAATTACTGAAGCTTGTCTTTTTAGAAAAAGTGGCGGAAGATTTGTCGGATCGGGTTACTTCATAGATATCCGTGTCGATAAAGGAAGGTACCTGCCAGTGCGATATGTTGAATGAATCGCCCGCTTTAAAATAAAGAGAGAACTGGCCACCTTCCGGACCCATCCAAAACCGCTCTTCGCCACCAACCGGGTTGAATTGTTTTTTCTTTTCTTTGGCAGCGATCAGGTCGTAGTTTAGCCAGCCAAAGCTTGTACCGCTGTCGCCTGTTGCAGTACTGGTCATAACGCGTCCCTGGTATTCGGGGGAAACCAGCACTTTGCCGGTTCCATCATCATTGCTAAGTTCAATGATCTTACCGCTGTGCTGTTTCAAAAAACCGGCATCATAGGCATACGTGCCTTTTGAAGCTGTCGGCACAGTTTCTGCAGTTTCGGTGTTTTGGGTGGATGTGTTACAAGAAATGAGTGTGATTAAAAATAGGAAGCAGCTTAATTTGAATAGATTCATGCAGCTAAGTTTATATCGTTTGCAAAGCAATTTTAATTTTAAACAGGTCAACCATTTATACGATACTGAAGGCTGGTAGCCCGATCATTTTTTTAATCAAGAAAAAAAGAAAGCAGCCCCTCACTAGTGAAGGTGAGTTTCGCCAAATACACGGACACATATTAAATTGACCCTCAATTAAAACGGGTAACAATTATTGACAAATTTATAAAATCTCCTTATTTGAAAGTACACCATCCACCTGCCTCCAGATATGAAAGGGATTTTCATTTTTCAATGCGCCCGGTAATAACTGCTGCGGACTGTTTTGATAACAAACCGCACGTGTAAAACGATAAATTGCATTGCTGCCCACTGATGTCGTCATGCTATTGGTGGTTGCCGGAAATGGTCCGCCATGAACCATCGCATGCGTAACTTCCACGCCTGTCGGCACATTGTTAAAAATAATTCTTCCGGCCTTTAATTCAAGTTCGGTGGCAAGGCCGGCAAAGGCTGAAAGGTCAACCTCCGTACCCCAGATACTTACCGTTAACTGTCCCGTTAATTCTTTGGCAATTGCATATAGTTCTTCTTCGCTGGCCGCAACAACATGAATGGAAGAAGGGCCGAATACCTCGTGCCAAAGCTCTTTATTGGCTAAAAAACTTGTAGCGGAAGTTTGAAACATGTGAGGCGTAGCGGATCCGGCGACTGTTTCTTTACCGGCCGATTGAAGGACGGCATCGCCGGAATTTATTAATTTCTTTATTCCCGCATTGTAATTATTACAGATATTATCGGTGAGCATACTATTTGCCGCAGCATTTTGTACGGAGCCCGCAAAAGCAGAAAGGAAACTATCAGTACCGGCAGATTGCAGGGAAATGATAATACCCGGATTGGTACAAAACTGGCCCGCACTTAGCAGGTTGGAACCAGATAATTTATCGGCCAGTGCAGGCGCCTGTTGCTGCATGATCTCCGGCAGGATAAACACAGGGTTTACACTTCCCATTTCAGCATACACGGGGATAGGCTCCGTCCTTTTTGCAGCAGCATCATACAATGCTTTGCCACCCGTGAAAGAGCCGGTAAAACCAACGGCTTTTATCAGCGGATGCGTTACCAGGCTGATACTGCACTCATTGCTTTTACCCTGCAGCAAAGAAAACACGCCGTCCGGCAAATGGTATTCTTTAGCGGCTTCAACAATGATCTTACCTACTAATTCTGAAGTAGCCGGGTGGCCCGGATGTGATTTATAAACTACCGGGCAACCGGCAGCCAAGGCTGATATCGTATCGCCACCGGCGACCGAAAAGGCAAAAGGAAAATTGCTTGCGCCAAATACCGCAACAGGTCCGAGGGGTATTTGCATTTGCCGTATATCGGGCCTGGGCAGTGGGGTACGCTCAGGTAAAGCCGTATCGATTATAGCCTTTACCCAGGAACCTTCCTTTAATAAATTGACAAATAATTTTATTTGATTGACGGTACGCTGTACCTCACCTTCCAATCTTGGTTTTGGAAGATGCGTTTCGAACATGGCCATCGTTAAAAGCTCTTCCTTTGCAGCTGCAATTTCAGTTGCAATATGTTCAAGGAAAGTGATCTTCTGATCTGCCGTTGAAAGTCTGAAGGTGGAAAAAGCCTGGTGCGCCTTTGTTACAGCTAAGTCGATTTCTGCCGGGGACGCCTCCAGGAACAACTGATCGGATGGTTTGTCTTCTCCCGGAATCGAAGAAGTAAATGTATAAGTACCTTCTCCGGAAACGGTATATCCAATTAAATTTTTTCCGCTAATCATATGCTTTAATTTTCTTCGCTGCAATCTATAACAAAGAAAATTAAAAATAACATCAAAAAGATAAGATCATTACCTGTTTATGATACTTTATTGGCAACTATCCGCAGTTGGTTTCCAAAAGCCGGTAGAAGAAATGAGGCAATTTATACGAGTGAAGTGTAACCTGAAATTTATTTGGATACCGGCTTAACGAAAATTATAAACCATTGCAACACCTGCACCGCCACTTTGATAATAAGGCATGATCATCGTATTCGCCGGCTTGTCCTTAAATAATTTCTTTTTAATAACCGGGTAGAGCAAATAGGAGAGCTTGGTAGAAGCAATCCCTATCCCCGCACCGGCCAGCACATCGCTTGCCCAATGGCGGTTGTTGTACATCCGCAATGCGCCGGTTGCGCCCGCAGCAACATAACCTGCAATGCCATACCAGGGCGAAACATCCTTGTATTCCTGCCTCATAAACTCAGCTGATGCAAACGCTTCAGCTGTATGTCCCGAAGGAAAAGAATAATAATCGGTTCCATCAGGGCGAAGCTCATGCGTTAGTTTCTTCAATCCAAAAACGGTGCTGTTTACAAAAACATTCGACATCAGGTAGATCATACTTCTATCCCTGAAATTATTTTTTCCCTTGATGCCCAGCGCGTTTAATCCATAAACGGCCACTGCGGGTGAATAGAGCAGGTAATTGTCAATCGTTGTTTTTTTGTGCGGATGTTCCAGCCATATCTCTTCTTTAAGATTATGATTAAAACTTTTCAGCCTGTTGCTTTCCAGCGATGAAAATCCATAGATCACCAAAATACCGGGAACAATAAATGACTTGTAACCCCTGGTTCTTTTTTCTGTGATCAAATCCCATTTTTGGGTCTGGCTATTGCCTGGTAATGATTGAACTTTTGCTGTGTCTGTGTACTGGGCCTGAACGCTGATTACTGGGAGAAGGGCAATAAATACCGTGAGGTGTTTCGCTGAAAACCGCATTAATTTAATTTTAACTATTTAAGAAAAAAAGAATACCAGGGGAACGATTAAAATGTTGGTTCCGGGGATGGGATCTTAATCATTGTTGATGCAAACCTAAAAATCAATTCTGAAGAAACCCTGATTTGCCTGCATATTTAACTTAATTTTCAATATTATATTGTTACCGGTTAAATTACTTTTATAGCCTCATAAACCCTGGATCAGCAATGCCCATTCATTTTATTAAACCGGCTTTTTTAATATTCGGAATTATCCTGCCCTGTTGGATCCTTTACCGGCTACAGGCAGTGGCAGTTCAAAAAAAAAATGGCAGGATCCCTAACCACCAGGATGAATGGGTGCGGGCCCTTTTTATAATCTACATAAGTACTGTGGCGATGCTCACTATAGCGCCCGTTTCTATTTCGGTCTTTGGCAACAACAATGGCTCGCGGATTAATACTGTCCCTTTTGTAAATACCTGGTCGCAATTCATGTCCACGCTTAAGGAGACCAGTAAAATTAACAGGGATTTCGCGCTTGAAAATATTATCGGTAATGTACTGCTGTTCGTTCCGATGGGAATACTGCTCCCTGTTGTTTTTCCTAAAATAAACTCCTTAAAAAAAGTGGCCGCTATTTGTCTCCTGTCTTCTTTATCGATTGAATTGATCCAACTCGGTTTAAGGCGGTTGGGTACCTATCGCAGCACGGATATCGACGACGTAATTTTGAATACGATTGGTGGAGTGATCGGATGGCTTTTCTTTAAAGCATTAATCAAAAAATTATATCGGAAGAACAACCGCCCAGAAAATATCCTTGCAACTGGTACCGGCAAATTTATATAATGACGGCTAATAATCTTCCTCAGATATGTAAATTATGTAACATTTTCTTAAAATTGTGTAACATTCGCTTGTGTATTGTGTTCAACTTTGTAAGTTATTAAACTGACTTCGCTCGATTAAAAAGTAAAGATTAAGGATAAACCCTCTGTAGTCGATAAAAAATGCGAGATTGGATACGACTTGGATTGGTTTTATTGGATGCCATTACTTTTTTAGGTTAATAAAATAACGTTACTCTTTTACCACCATTGATAAGTAGCAATAAATTATAAATAATTACAATTCCCAGTCACATCATTTTCATACCCGTTGAATATGTGGATAGCGAATTGCTGATAAAGTAGTAGGCCTGGGGGACATTTGCTCACCTGTATGCATTGTAAAATTTAGCTTGACGGCACTGTAAATGGTCCCGGAATATTTAACAAACATAAATTTATGTATTAAAGTCATGGACACTTTGCGCAACTCAAATGAATTAAATATCGCTAACAAGGAATTAGCGCTTCAAAATGAAGAGAAGGAGCAGCGTGCCGCAGAGCTGATCATTGCAAATAAGGAGCTGGTGTATCAGAACGAGGAAAAAGAAAAGCGTGCCGCGGAACTGATCATCGCCAATAATGAGCTGGTATTTCAAAACAAAGAGAAAGAAAAGCGTGCCGCGGAACTGATCATCGCCAACAATGAGCTGGCCTTTCAAAATGATGAAAAAGAAAAAAGAGCTGCGGAACTCATCATCGCCGATAAAGAACTGGCTTACCAAAATGAGGAAAAAGAAAAGCGTGCGGAAGAATTGATCATTGCCAATAAAGAACTGGCTTTTCAAAATGACGAGAAGGAAAAAAGAGCGGATGAATTGATCATCGCAGATAAAGAGCTCGTCTTTCAAAATGATGAGAAAGAAAAGCGTGCGGAAGAATTGATCATTGCCAATAAAGAACTGGTCTTTCAAAATAAAGAAAAGGAAAAACGCGCTGAAGAGCTGATCATTGCCAATAAGGAATTGGTCTTTCAAAATGACGAAAAGGAAAAACGCGCTGAAGAACTGATCATTGCCAATAAGGAACTTGTTTTTCAAAATGAAGAAAAAGAAAAACGTGCAGCCGAACTCATCATTGCGAATACAGAACTTGCTTTTCAGAATGAAGAAAAAGAAAAGCGTGCAGCCGAGCTGATCATTGCTAACAAAGAACTGGCTTTCCAAAATGACGAGAAAGAAAAACGTGCAGAAGAATTAATCGTTGCCAATACAGAACTTGCTTTTCAAAATGACGAAAAGGAAAAAAGGGCAGATGAGTTAATCATTGCAAATACAGAACTTGCTTTTCAGAATGAAGAAAAAGAGAAGCGTGCAGCCGAGTTGATCATTGCTAACAAAGAACTGGCTTTCCAAAATGATGAGAAAGAAAAACGTGCAGAAGAATTAATCGTTGCCAATAAAGAACTTGCTTTTCAAAATGACGAAAAGGAAAAGAGGGCGGATGAGTTGATTATAGCAAATACTGAGCTTGCTTTTCAAAATGAAGAAAAAGAGAAGCGTGCTGCGGAACTGATCATTGCCAATGAAGAACTAGCTTTTCAAAATAAAGAAAAAGAGAAGCTGGCGGCCGAGTTGATCACTGCGAACGAAGAACTTGCTTTTCAAAATGCAGAAAAAGAAAAGCGCGCCGCAGAGCTGATTATTGCAAACAAAGAGCTGGCTTTCCAGAACGCGGAAAAAGAAATGCGCGCTGCAGAGTTAATCATAGCTAATAAAGAATTAGCTTTTCAAAATGATGAGAAGGAAAAACGCGCCCAAGAGTTAATCAGTGTAAATATTGAGCTTAAAACAGCGGAAGGGGATATCCGGAAATTGAATGAGCAATTAGAGCAAAAAGTTATCAAGCGTACCGCTGAACTGGAATCTGTTAATAAAGAATTGGAATCCTTTTCCTATTCAGTATCACATGATCTTCGGGCGCCTGTCCGGGCAGTTCACGGATATGCCAGGATGTTAAGGGAAGACTATGGAACCGGTATGGACACTGAAGCCAATCGCCTGATGAGCAACATTGTCAATAACGCCACAAAGATGGGCCAGCTTATCGATGACCTGCTGTCCTTCTCACATCTTGGAAGGAAAGAATTGGTGAAAATGAATATCCAGATGGGGGAAATGGTAACCAATCTTGTCCTGGAAATAAAAAATGAATACGAAAGCCGCAATATTCAATTTATAATAAATGAACTTGCACCGGCGCAGGGAGATAGCGTTACCATTAAACAGGTTTGGGTAAACCTGGTTTCAAATGCGGTCAAATACACTAAATTAACTGAAAACGCAGTGGTTGAAATAGGGTCGGAGGTATTGGAAAATGAAATTGTTTATTACATCAAAGACAATGGGGCCGGTTTCGACATGCGTTATGCCAATAAGCTTTTTGGCGTTTTTCAGCGCCTTCACAGTGACGGGATATTCGAAGGAACAGGTGTAGGGCTTGCCATTGTACACCGGATCATATCAAAACACGGAGGCAGGGTGTGGGCAGAAGGCAAAGTAAATGAAGGCGCTATTTTTAGTTTTGCATTACCTAAAACAACAACATGATGATACAGGAAATTGAAGTCCTTTTAGTAGAAGACAACGCCAGCGATGCGGAGATGACTATCCGCGCATTGAAAAAAAACAACCTGGCCAACCGGCTTTTACACGTCAAGGATGGTGCAGAAGCGCTTGATTTTCTTTTTGGGGAAGGCGAATTTTTAGGCAGGCAGATCGAGCAAACCCCCAGGGTGATCCTGCTGGATTTAAAAATGCCGAGAGTAAGCGGTATAGAAGTATTGCAACAAATCAAATTCGACGACAGGACTAAAAAAATTCCGGTAGTTGTACTTACCTCTTCCAAAGAAGATCCTGACATAAAAGAATGTTATAACCTGGGCGTAAATGGTTATGTTGTAAAGCCTGTTGAATTCGACTCGTTTCATAAAGCGATCTCTGATCTTGGTTTGTACTGGATGATAGTTAATCAGCCGCCTCAATAAGCATGTCCGCTTCAACCAAGATATTAATTGTAGAACATAGCCCGAGCGATATCGAGTTTATTCAATATGAATTAAAAAAGGGTGGACTCAACTTCATTTCGAAAGTTGTCGAAACAGAAAGCGAATATACCAAAGCGCTTGGCGAATTTACCCCGGATATTATGCGACTATTCGCTTCCGGAATTTGATGGCTCTTCCGCTTTTAAAATACGCCAGGAACTAGCGTCTGCTGTGCCCTTTATTTTTGTTTCAGGAAAAATTGGTGAAGAAATTTCCGTTGAATTTATAAGGAACGGGCTAACGGATTATGTACTCAAAGACAAATTATTTTCTTTAGCAACAAAGGTACAGCGGGCGCTAAAAGATGCCCGGGAAAAACGGCAAAAAGACAAAACAGCGCGTGAACTCGTGTTTAGCGAAAAACGGCTTGCACGGGCCCAGGAATTAGCGCACATGGGAAGTTGGGAATTAGACCTGGCAACCAGCATGGTGCTGCTTTCTGATGAGGCTTGCAGGATATATGGCCTGGATGTACAGCAAAACCAGCAATTATTTGAAGATTGGATATCATTTAACGAACCAGGGGAAGTGGCTTTCGTTTTAAAAAAAATAACAAGCTGCCACGAAGAATTGAATGACTCCTCTTTTTATCACCGCATTATTTTAAGGAATGGTGCTACCAGGCATATTTACTCAGAATGCAGGCTGGGGTTCGATTTAAATGGCAGCCCGGCCAGCATATATGGAATCGTGCATGATGTAACAGCAATAAAACTGGCGGAGGAGCAAAAAGAGTTTGAGAAAAACAACCTGGAAGCCCTCATCAACAATACAAATGACCTGATGTGGAGCGTAGATACGGACTTTAACCTAATTACTTCCAACCAGGTGTTTAACGACGCAGTCAGGAAAATATCCGGCAAAACTATTGAAAAGGGAGAGCATATTCTTTCCATCGGACTTTCACCGGAACAGGCAAAGCGGTATAGAATAGCTTATGAGCGTGCTTTTACAGGGGAAAGTTTTACAGAGATTGAATATACCGGTACACCGGTTGAATCCTGGTCGGAGATTTCTTATTATCCAATACGAAAAGGTAGCGAAGTCATCGGTACCGCCTGTCATTCACGCGATGTTACCGAAAGAAAAAAGGCGGAAGAAAATGACAGGTTTAAAATTAACCTGTTAAATACCATTGGCCAGTCGGTGATAGCCACGGATTTGAATGGTATCATAATTTTCTGGAATAATGCCGCCCAAAATCTATACGGCTGGTCGGCCGGGGAAGCAATGGGTAAAAATATTACAGATATTACACCCGCGCAGCAAACAAGGGAAGAGGCAAAAGAGATCATGCAGAAATTATCGCAGGGCCAGAACTGGGCCGGTGAATTTATTGTTCAGCGAAAAGACCTTACCAGTTTTCCTGCCTTCGTTGCGGATACCCCGATGTACAACCAGCAGGGCGTAATAACCGGAGTAATTGGCGTGTCTTCCGACATCACGGAGCGGAAAATGATCGAAGAAAAACTGGCAATTAACCAGTCAAGGTTGAAGCAGGCGCAGGCGATAGCTCATATTGGCAGTTGGGAAATCGACCTCGTAGCCAATACACATTTTTGGTCGGATGAGATATATGAAATGTTTGGGATCAGTAAAAGCGACGTATTGCCTTCAGAGAAAGCATTTATGGCATTTTTTCACCCGGACGACCTGGCTTGTTCTTATGAGAAAATAGACGAAGGATTCAAAACTTCTCAGAATATATCTTTTGATTTCAGGTATATACCGAAAGGGGGCAGTGCCAGGTATGGTTATAATGAATGGCAATTCAAGTTTGATAAAAATGGCCACCCCGAAAGGCTTTTCGGAATAATGCAGGATGTTACAGAAAGGAAGTTGGCGGAAATTGAGCGAATAAAAATGGTGAATGACCTGGTTACAAGAAACAAGGACCTGGAACAGTTTGCCTATATCATTTCTCATAACCTGCGGGCGCCGGTTGCCAATATCATAGGCGTTACCAATATATTGGATGATCCAAATTTACCTGCAGAAGAAAAAGGTATATTGCAGCGGGGACTTAATGAATCTGTCAAAAGGCTGGACGACGTGATAAAAGACCTCAATCACATTTTGCAGGTGAAACGTACAATCAATGAAACGAAGGAAAAAGTTGGGTTTGCCAAAATGGTGGATGATATCAGGCTCAGCATAAAAAATTTAAGTGATTCGATTGAGATCAAATATGATTTTTCTGAAATCGGTGAGATGTTGACTTTAAAAAGCTATTTGCAGAGTATTTTTTACAACCTCATTTCGAACAGTATCAGGTACCGGCGGCAGGACATACCGGGTGTTCTTGAAATAAAAAGCCAGGTTTCAAACGGACAGGTAATTTTTACTTTTACTGATAACGGAATGGGTATCGATCTTAGCAAAAAAGGTGACCAGGTTTTTGGTTTATACAAACGCTTTCATTTGAACGTAGAGGGAAAAGGAATGGGTCTTTTTATGGTAAAGACGCAGGTGGAAACGCTTGGAGGAAAAATAAGTATAAAGAGCGAAGTAAATAAAGGAACTGAATTTAAAATCGAATTTGAGCTATGAGCACCGTGCGAAAATACATTATTGTTGACGATGACCCTTTTAACAACATCCTTTGTAAAATGATGTTGAAAGATACATTGGGCGAACTGGATATTAAAACATTTACGGCCCCGGAAGATGGATTGGCTTTTATACAAAATGAATACACTCATACTTTGGGCCCTACCATACTTTTCCTGGATATCAACATGCCGACTCTTACCGGCTGGGAGTTTATGGAAGTATATGAAAAATTTGGTCCTGCAATAACAGAACAGATCAGTGTTTACATTCTTTCTTCCTCTGTCGACGACCGCGACAGTGATAAGGCCGATGCCAATAATTATATCAAAGGGTTTATATCAAAACCCTTGTCACATGACATAATCCTTACACTTGCGGGCGCTTAAAAAACCGGTTGCCGGTTGGAAAGTGCGGACAGAATATCAGTAGTATTTCTTCAGGCTTTAAATAAGTTCCGCCAGGAACAT
This sequence comes from Ferruginibacter sp., assembly GCA_039916545.1. Lineage (GTDB taxonomy): Bacteria > Bacteroidota > Bacteroidia > Chitinophagales > Chitinophagaceae > Ferruginibacter. Next base: position 237 of record JBDSLD010000359.1, on the reverse strand, counting down.
AATATTTTCCGCATCATATGTATCACTTTGCTGGCGGAATTCAGGTCATAACCAGTGTCTGTAAGAAAACGCTGTTATTAATAGCTGGTAAGGGTTTTAGAATATTTTATAATCCGAATCTTCACTTCACCAACTACCTGTCAACTCTATACTTATGCCTCCACAGCCGGCAGGCTGCGTAACCGGAACGCTGCTGTTTTTGCTTCTTTGAAAAAATAGGCTGCGCATTTTTTCAAT
>JBDSLD010000358.1:0-5000 GCA_039916545.1 Ferruginibacter sp. | reverse complement strand
ATACATTCGACCTGTATGCGCAATTGAGTTTCCTGTTGCCGGGCATGTTTGGGAGCCGCGATTTTTTTAAAAGAGAATATGCGGATGCGATCGACAGGGACCATGACCAGGATAAAATTGCGGCATTGCAAAAACTCACGGCGCCGTTTATTCTTCGCCGTACAAAAGAACAGGTAGCGCCCGACCTGCCCGAAAAAACAGAAAGTATTTTGTGGTGTGAAATGGGTAGAGAGCAAAAACTGGCGTATGAATCTATTAAAGAAAATGTGCGCAATAGTATATTCCTTGACATTAAAGAAAAGGGCTTCAACAGCGGCAAGCTTAGCGTGATCAATGGTTTGCTCAAACTCCGCCAGGTTTGTAACTCGGGCGAATTAGTAAAGGACCAGGACCTGTTCTGTTATGATTCTGTAAAAACCGATATCCTGGTGGAAGAGCTTAAAAATATAATCCCTAATCACAAGGCATTGGTATTTTCCCAGTTCACCAGTATGCTGGACCTGCTGGAGATAAGTTTTAAAAAAAATAATATCCCGTTTTGCCGGCTGGATGGAAGTACGCCCGTAATCCGGCGGCAGGAACTGGTAAATAACTTTCAGCAGGAAAGCGCACCAGAGAAAGTATTCCTGATTAGTTTAAAGGCCGGTAATGCAGGTCTGAACCTGACGGCGGCAGATTATGTATTTTTATTTGATCCCTGGTGGAACACGGCCGTTCAGCAACAAGCGATCGATCGTACGCACCGCATCGGGCAGGTAAAAAATGTATTCGCTTATAAAATGATCTGCAAAAATACCATCGAAGAAAAGATCATGCAATTGCAGCAACGCAAAAAGAAATTAGCGGAAGAGTTGATCGGGGAAGAAGAAGGTTTTGTAAAAGCACTTTCTGAAAATGATATTGAATTTTTATTTAGTTAAGAATTATGCCGATAGGCAGCCGCAAGGGTTATCAATAATTAACGTGTTCTATTTCATAGTTTTTACAGTGATTTGACTTACAAGTTACCAGCAGAAAACCTGTCCGACTTATAAAATTATAGTCTTTTCCACAGCAAACGGTTGCGCTGGTTATTTTACTGCCAGCCTCTGCTACTCTTTTCAAAAAGCTTATTTTTATGATTTATTTTATTCAGCATAGTTTGCACCATGATTTACCCTATTTATACGTCGGTTTGTTAAGTATAAAAAATTGTACCCTTAAATAATTAACTTATCATGACAGCGGAACACCAGAGACTAGCCGTAAATCAAAAAAAACCTATTCCCCTTGAACAATGGGGGCCCTATTTGAGTGAGCGCCAGTGGGGTACCGTAAGGGAAGATTACGGCTATTATGGCGATGCATGGGGTTACCTGCCTTTTGATCAATCACATTTCCGGACCTACCGCTGGGGAGAAGACGGTATTGCGGGCATCTCGGATTATTTTCAGAGCCTGTGTTTTGCCCTTGCTTTCTGGAATGGCAAAGATAAAATTCTAAAGGAGCGCCTCTTCGGCCTGGGTAACTATGAAGGCAATCATGGGGAAGATGTGAAAGAATTGTATTACTACCAGGACAATATTCCAACGCATTATTACATGGAATATTTGTATAAATATCCTCAAAATGAATTTCCTTATGAGGACCTGAAAGCCACTAATCGCAGCCGCTCCATGCTGGAAACTGAGTACGAGCTATTGGATACGGGCGTGTTCGACAAGGACGAGTACTTTGACATAAATATTACCTATGCCAAACAAAATCCGCAGGACATTTACATAAGGATAGACGTAACCAACCGTAATGACAAACCTGCTGCCATTACAGTGTTACCTACCTTATGGTTTTACAACAGGTGGGTGGATACGCCCGATGAGCCCAAACCTTCTATAACCTTTCTCAATAAAACATCGGTTGAGGTAAAACACAAACGGCTGGGCAGCTACTACTTTTATTTTCAACAGCCCGATGATGCCCTGTTCACAGATAACGAAACTAACCTGGCGAAGGCAACCGGCGCAACTAACGAAACCATATTTGTAAAAGATGCTTTTCACGATGCGATCATCGATGGTACGAACCGGAAAAGGCTTCGTGCGAGGAAAGCGGGCACCAAGTTTTCACCGGTGTATGAATTAAGAGTAAAAGGCGGGGAAACTAAAACCATTTATTGCCGCCTCACCAGCATTGCCGATGACAGGCCATTTACCAAAGGGTTTGAAAATATATTTTCCGTACGTAAGCAGGAAGCGGATCATTTTTACAAGACGATACTACCGGTCAATATCTCGGATGACATGAAGAATATACAACGCAAGGCGTTGGCTGGTATGTTGTGGAGCAAGCAATATTACCATTATGATGTGGAGCGCTGGCTTACTACCAGTGACGGGATCACTCCTGCCAATGATGGAAAAATGAAAGGGCGGAACAATGACTGGACGCATTTAAAGAACCAGGATATTATTGCGATGCCCGATAAATGGGAATATCCCTGGTACGCCGCCTGGGACCTTGCCTTTCACTGCATTTCACTGGTAATGGTTGATCCTGAATACGCCAAGCACCAGCTACTGCTCATCATGCGCGAGTGGTACATGAAACCGGATGGGCAGTTGCCCGCATACGAATGGAATTTTAGCGATGTTAACCCGCCGGTGCAGGCATGGGCTGCGATGGAAGTTTACCGCATAGAAAAAGAAACCAGTGGCAACGGGGACATAGTTTTTTTAAAAAAGGTATTTCAAAAGCTGTTGATCAATTTTACCTGGTGGATCAATCGCAAAGACAGGAACGGCAACAATATTTTTGAAGGCGGTTTTTTAGGGCTCGATAACATTGGTGTATTCAACCGTAGTCATAACCCCTCGGGCGAAATGCAGTTGGAACAGGCCGACGGTACCAGTTGGATGGGCATGTATGCCCTGAATATGATGGACATGGCGCTCGAGATCGCGAAACAGGACAGGGCCTTTGAAGATACGGCTACCAAATTCTTCGAGCATTTTGTATTGATCGCGGAAGCGCTAAACAGTCATAGCCTGTGGAATGAGGAGGACAAATTTTACTATGATGTATTGAGGATCGGAAGCGCCGACCCGATGCCATTGCGCATACAAAGCATTGTTGGCCTCACCAGTTTATTCGCGGTAAGTATAATGGACCGGGAAATATTTGAGCGTCTGCCCGATTTCAAAAAGAGGATCGATTGGTTTGAAAATTACCGGTCGAAAAATAGCCGTTACTGGCCCAATGAAGAGCGCGGCGATGGTGAGGAAATATTGTTGTCACTCGTTAAAAGGGATCGGCTGATCCATTTACTCCGGCGCATGCTCAATGAACAGGAATTTTTATCGGGCGGGGGTATCAGGGCACTTTCAAAATACCATGAGGCCAACCCTTACTCCGTTACCATCGAAGGCACAAAATATGAAATTCAATACGATCCCGGCGATTCTACCAGCAACCTGTTTGGCGGCAATAGCAATTGGCGCGGACCGGTGTGGATACCGATCAATTACCTCATCATCCGCTCTATCCGGAAATATGGTGAGTTTTACGGCGATAATTTAAAAGTAGAATGCCCGGTGGGGTCAGGCGTTTATCTTAACCTGATCGAAGTTTCTAAAGTCCTCACAGAAAGGGTAGTGAGCCTGCTGGCGATCGATGACAAAGGAGAACGTAAATTGAACGGAAACCAAAATTGGTTTTATAAGAAACCGGGCAATGAAAAATTGGTATTGTTTTATGAATATTTCCACGGCGATACGGGTTGTGGTTTAGGAGCCAGTCATCAAACAGGCTGGACATCCCTCGTCGCGGACCTCATTGGGGGTAATGAAGTACGCAGCGAAGAATTTAAAGAAGGCTCCGGCCACGAAATTTTTGTGGATGATTATGAGGAAGAAGACGACGAAATTTAACCGGGAGTGTCTTAATTCTTACCAATAATTACCGCTTTGCCCTTTCATATTGTACCGGCCACGGCACGTCTGCACCCAATTCTTTTGCAGCATGTAATGGGAAATAAGGGTCGCGTAATAATTGCCGGGCCAGGATGATTAGATCGGCTTGTTGGTTGGCAAGTATTTGTTCTGCTTCTGATGCCGTGGTTATCAGGCCTACGGCACCGGTTAATATGCCTGTTTCTTTTTTTAATTTTTCCGCGAATGGCACCTGGTACATCGGGCCCACAGGAATTTTCTGCGCGGGTGAATTTCCTCCGGAAGAGCAATCGACGAGGTCTACACCGATGCCTTTTAAAATATTCGCCAATGCCACCGAATCTTCTTCTGTAAAACCGCCGGGCACCCAATCGCTGGCGGATATGCGTACAAATAAAGCCAGGTCTTCACCTATGAGCTTACGGGTAGCAGTCACAATTTCGATCAACAGGCGTGACCTGTTTTCAAATGATCCTCCGTATTCATCCGTGCGGTGATTGCTGAGCGGGGATAAAAATTCATTCAGCAGGTAACCATGTGCGGCGTGTATTTCAAATACTTTAAAGCCTGCGCTGATGGCTCTTTTAGTTGCATTGGTGAAATCATCAATGAGTTGCCGAATGTCTGCTGCATCCATTTGTTTAGGCTGTGGTTCTCCTTCCGCGAAAGCAATTGCGCTGGGAGCAAGTGTTTGCCAGGCGCCTTCTTCGGGCGTTAAGGACTTGCCTCCCTTCCAGGGTTTGTGATGACTTGCCTTTCTGCCGGCATGAGCCAGTTGTATCCCGGGCACGGCATTTTGCGATTCGATAAATTCATTGATGCGTTGCAAAAACGGGATGTGCTCATCCTTCCAGATGCCAAGATCGTCATGGGTGATCCTTCCTTCGGGAGAAACAGCCGTGGCTTCTGTCAATACCAGGCCCGCACCGCCGGTAGCGCGACTGCCCAGGTGTACGAGGTGCCAGTCGTTGGCAAAGCCGTCTATGCTGGAATATTCACACATAGGAGATACTGCGATCCTGTTCTTCAACCGGATCGAACGAATGACAAGGGGTTCAAAAAGTAATGCCATAT
>JBDSLD010000357.1:0-17442 GCA_039916545.1 Ferruginibacter sp. | reverse complement strand
ATCGTCAGCGTGATGCCCGGTAAGGATGTAAGTAAGATTTAACGGCCCGGAGCCTTCTCTTTCCCCAACAGCTACTTTCGAATCATTAAGCAGGGTCCTGAACCAATCATACCGCAGATCCCGCGCTGCTTCCTCCATAGATTTTTTGGTAACTGCTGCATACTCAATGGTGTTAAACGTTTTCAGATAAAACGCGACACCATATTCTTGCGCCAGCTCTTTTACAAATCGTTCGTCCCGCAGACTGTACTCGCCCCTTAATTGAAAATTACAATGAGCCATCACGAAATCATAACCAGCTTCTTTACACAGCTTACACAACACAGCAGAATCAACGCCGCCGCTCACGGCAATCAACAGCTTGTCCTTCGGCTGAAAGAGATGCTCTTTCTGAATGTATTGTTGAAATTTTTGTAAAAGATCCATTATTTAAACTGGTATTTAAAACAACCAGGATGTCCCTGGCAGCAAAGCATACTTCCCTGTTTGAAGATAAAGCTGGTACTTTCACCCCTGTTCAATGTTGATATTTCCTATCCGGGACTAACAACCATTTTATTCTTCGATATCTTCCAGCGCCCCCTGTAATTCATTGTACGAATGATTGTCCCCTGCCCTCTTTGCCTCTTCCATACCTCTTTTATATATCCGGATGGCCTTGTCGAAATCACCTGCCCGCTCTAATAATTTACCCAGGTGATAATAAGAACCCACATAGGTTGGCTCCCTCAGCAAGAGTTCATTGAAAAGGTTCCGTGCTTCTTCGTCCTCGCCTGCTTTGATGTATTCCAGTGCCAGCGCGTGTTGCAGAAAACTATCCTTATCGGCGGTCTTCATATATTCAAGTAATTTTTCTATCCTGCTCATCTGGTAATTTTTTTTCTTTTTTGTATTAAAATGATAATTACAAATCTTATCTTTGTTAATAGTTGCATAAACAACTTTATTTCCTGACGTTAAACTTTACATATGAAAATTTTAGTCTGTATCAGTAAAACCACCGATACAACAGCAAAAATAGCCTTCACAGATAACAATACGAAATTCGCTGCCGATGGTGTGCAATGGATCATCAATCCGTACGATGGATGGTATGCTTTGGTGAGAGCCATAGAGCTGAAAGAAGCGGGCGCTGCAACCGCTATCCACCTCATAACTGTAGGCGCGCCTGATTGCGATCCGATCATCAGGAAAGCCCTTGCCCTGGGCGGAGATGAAGCCATTCGCGTGAATGCGGATAGCCATGATAGTTATTATATCGCTTCGCAGATCGCAGCCGTTGCCAAAGAAGGCAATTACGATTTGATATTTACCGGTAAAGAAACCATCGATTACAACGGCTCATCCATTGGAGGCATGGTAGCGGAGTTGCTTGACCTTCCTTATGTTTCGCTCGCCATTAAATTTGATCTTGAGGCAAACAATGCCATTATTGTCCGCGAAATTGACGGTGGGGAAGAAACTAATAAAGTGCAGTTACCCGTTGTAGTTAGTTGCCAGAAAGGAATGGCCGAACAACGTATCCCCAATATGAAAGGGATCATGGGTGCCAGGAGTAAACCATTAAAAGTAGTTGAACCGGTAGCGGCAGAAACGCTTACCTCTATTGCATCCTTCGATTTACCTCCGGCAAAGGCAGGCGTGAAGCTGGTTTCAGCAGATCACCCCGAAGAATTGGTAAGGCTTTTACATGAAGAAGCCAGGGTTATATAAATTATACCTCAAATTATTCCCGGCTTACCGGTAATCTGCAAAAAGGAAAAAGTCATTGCATTATCAACATAACATTCGAAAGTTGCGGTAGGTAGAATATCAGCTTCGGATATTTATCAATCAATAAACAATCATATCATCATGAACATATTAATTTTTTTGGACCAGGCGGATGGACAAATAAGGAAATCATCTTTGGAAGCCGCCTGCTATGGCGCAAAGGTCGCTGAGCAATTAGGCGTTTCGGCGGAGGCAGTTGTATTGGGTGCTGTTTCAGAAGATCTTACCACACTTGGAAAATACGGTATTAAAAAAGTTCATACCGTTAAAAACACGGTTTTAGACCAGTTCGATGCGCAGGTATTTACCCGGGTGATCGCTGACGTCGCTACAACCATCGGTGCGGGTGTGATCGTGTTTTCAAATAACCTGAGTGGTAAATCGATCGCACCCCGTTTAAGTGTTAGGCTAAAGGCAGGGTTAGTATCAGGTGCTGTGGCAATACCTGATTTGACCAACGGGTTTGTAGTAAAGAAGAATGTATTCAGCGGTAAGGCTTTTGCGAATATTGCGGTTAGTACCGATATAAAAATAATCTCTCTTAACCCAAATTCCTACTCTGTTTCAACCACTGATGGTGTTGCAGAAGTGGTAGAATTTGCGACAACTATCGAAGCAGCTAAGGTAGCGGTAACAGCCGTTAATAAAGTAGCGGGTGAAGTTCCATTGACCGAAGCGGAAATTGTGATAAGCGGCGGACGGGGATTGAAAGGTCCTGAGAATTGGGCCCTGGTTACTGACCTTGCCAAACTACTGGGCGCAGCAACGGCCTGTAGTCGCCCGGTTGCAGATATCAACTGGCGCCCTCATCACGAACATGTTGGCCAGACAGGTATTGCCATCGCACCTAATTTATATTTCGCCATCGGTATTTCAGGCGCCATCCAGCATTTAGCCGGTGTAAACAGGAGCAAAACAATTGTGGTTATCAACAAAGATCCGGATGCACCGTTCTTCAAAGCCGCGAATTATGGTATTGTAGGTGATGCATTTGAAGTAATGCCCAAAGTAATTGAAGCCGTTAAAAAGTTGAAAGGCATTTCATAATAAATTAAAAAAAACGAAAATATTTATAGCCTTCCATTGATTGGGAGGTTTTTCTTTTCTATTTTTGTCTAAATGGTTTTTATGCTTAAAATAATCGCATTTGCAGCGTTTTCTTTTGTTTGTTTAACGACTGCTGTCGCGCAAAATAATTTTGAAGGAAAAGTAACCTACAGACTTTCTTTTTCATCTGAAAAAGAAAATTCGGTAATAGAAGCGTTATTTGGTGATCAAAAAATTAAAGTGCTGGTAAAGCCTTCCAGTTCCTCCTCCAGTCAAAAAGAAGACCTTATCCTGGATTTTAAAAATGGCATTTTTTATAAAATAACTAATAAAACTAAAACATACACGATCGACAGTTTTAAAAAATCTAACAATGATATTTTTGCATCCGCAAAGACATTGGTTCCGGTAAATGAAAAAAATACAAGCACTTTTGGCTATAAAAGTACCGCCTATACTTTACCCGCTGATGGGCAAAATAATTTGCCCATGGCAAATATAAAAGTCATATTATGGTATGCAGATTCAATGCGTTTCCAGGTACCTGAAGAATTTGCATCTGTGGAAATGGTGCCCCTGTTTACAAATGGTTCTACTGTCGGACTTGGCATGAAAATGCTTATGCAATTGGAGGAAAATAAAAATGACAGTTCTCAATTTACCGTCCTCGCGGTTGAACCGCAAAAGATACCGGATTCGTTGCTTGCTTTACCCCCGGACTTCACCCTTGTTTACAGCACAGATAATTATAACCAGGATGTGATAAGCCCTGACACCACTATGGTGATTGCGTCTGACTCCGTGGCTGCGCCTGCTTTACAATTGAAACCCGCAAAAAGAAGTGCCAAAAAACCGGCTGGTAAAAAGCCAAATTCCGGAAAAAAAATAATTGAAAACAAACCAAAAACTCCTGCTAAAAAACCTGATAATTAAAGCAATTTATCAATTGCCCAAAAACCCTTAGTTTCGTAAATTATTTATGAAGAAAATAGAATTAGAAATAGTAGCCTTATCTCACAGTATTACCCAAACCCATTCCTATGCAGTAGTATTGGGTGAAGTAAATGGCTTACGCCGCTTACCCATTGTCATTGGCGGTTTCGAGGCACAAGCCATTGCCGTAGCCCTTGAACGCATGAGCCCCAGCCGCCCGCTTACACACGACCTGATGAAAAATTTTATGATGGCTTTTAATGTTGAGCTTCATGAAGTGGTGATCAACGATTTGCAGGAAGGGATTTTCTACAGTAAGCTTGTTTGCAGTAGTGAGAACGACACCGTGGAAATTGATTCAAGAACATCAGACGCCCTGGCTTTGGCAGTACGTTTCGGTTGTCCCATTTTTACTTATGATAATATTTTAGACAGTGCGGGTATATTAATGGAAGGTGATGCAAAAAAGAAAAAATCAACAGCGCCCGTAACCACAGAAACCGGTGGCAGAGACGATTTGAAAGGCATGTCGCTTGAAGAGTTAAATAACCTCTTGAATGAAGTATTGGAACAGGAAGATTACATACGCGCCATTGCCATCAGGGATGAAATTAAAAGCAGGAAAAAGGGTTAACATAGAGATCTATAGTCGAACACCGCTTCTGCGCTTCTTTTTTAAATTGTACATTTCACCAGTGCCGCCAGGCAAAAAACACCTGTACTTATTGTAGCCAGTTGCCATGCTTTAATGTGTTGGTATTCACACTGTAATTATTGCATTTAATAATTCTCCATACAACATGATAGTTTTTCCCAATTGCAAAATAAACCTTGGACTAATTATCACCGGCAAAAGAAGCGATGGCTATCATGATATTGCAAGCATCTTCTACCCTGTTCCTTTACACGATGCATTAGAGATCATTCACTCAACAACTTTACCACAGCCGCCTTTGCCAGTTTTTACACACAGCGGTATTGACATCGATGGTGCTGAAACTGACAACCTTTGCATTAAAACGTGGCATCTTTTAAAAAAGGATTTCCCCCGGTTACCATCTGTTCAGGTGCATTTACATAAAGCGGTTCCGATAGGTGCCGGCCTGGGCGGAGGATCTGCCGATGCTGCATTTACGTTGACAGCTTTGAACAGCAAGTATATGTTGAATTTATCAGATGAACAGTTATTATCGTATGCCTTACAATTAGGAAGCGACTGCCCCTTTTTTATCTTAAATAAGCCTTGTCTCGCCACGGGACGGGGTGAATTACTGCAACCGGTAGACTTATCATTAAGCGGCTACCGGCTTGTATTGGTTAACCCGGGTATACACATCAACACAAAATGGGCCTTTTCGCAACTCCAAATTGCAGCAGCCGGTAAAAATGTGCCCGCCCCGGATGATTTATTGAAAAAGACAATTTCGGTGCCTGTCTCCCAATGGAAAGATATCCTCAAAAATGACTTTGAAAACCCGGTTATGGAAAAATATCCTGAAATCGGTGTTATCAAGGATACTTTATATGGCGAGGGAGCTTTGTTCGCCTCTATGAGTGGCAGTGGCAGCACCGTTTATGGAATATTTGATCAATGTGCGCCAACAGTTTCTGATTTCCCGCAACATTATTTTTTAGCCAGCATGTTGCTCTAAATATGCTGTTAATATTTGGTTTTTCCACTCATGATTTACGAGTGGTAGCAACGGTTTGACTGCTTTTTAATAAATTGCACCTTCACAAAAAAGTCCAAATGAAGAAATTATTTTTTTTATTATTAAGTGTATGCTTGTTTTCGACCCCGGCGGTATTTTCCCAAAATTCGAAAAATCCTTTGCCTAAAAACTGGTACCTCCAGGATAGGGACAGTACCGGTATCTACGGGATCAGCCTGGATAAGGCCTACGAATTCGTGAAAACTAAAAAATTGAAGAGCAAACAGGTGCTGGTGGCGGTAATTGATAGTGGTATCGATACTTTGCACGAGGACCTTAAGTCGATTTTGTGGACGAACCAGAAAGAGATACCCGGCAATGGTATAGACGATGATAAGAATGGTTATATAGATGATGTGCATGGCTGGAATTTCCTGGGTGGAAAAGACGGTCGCAATGTATCAAAAGACAGTTATGAGGCAGCGCGCGTTTATAATAAGCTAAAAATGAAATACGGTAGTTTTCTACCTGACTCTACCCCGGCAAGACCAGAAGAAAAAGAGGAACTGGAAATATTCAAAAAGGCGCAACAGATCATTGTGGGAGACATAAACCCAATGGAAATCAATTTAATGAAACAGCTGTTGCCGGTTTTTTTGAAAGGAGATTCAGTAATAGCGAAAGATTTGGGTAAAACGGAATATAATTATGGCGACGTTAGCAAATACATTGCCGTAAACCCGGATGCAAGAAAAGCAAAAGCCCTGATCGTACAGCTTTACAACGGGAACGGTGGCGACGAAATAACTAACAAACAGATCATTGAAGAATTTGATGGCCAGATCAGGAAAGCGGATGCTGCAGACAATGCACCCGAAGATTACCGGAAAGAAATAGTGCAGGACGATGAAACAGATATAAACGACCGTTTCTATGGCAATAATGATATTATGGCCGGAGGTCCCTTTCATGGTACACATTGCTCCGGTATTATAGCAGCCGTTAGGAATAATGATAAAGGAATAGACGGCATTGCGGACAATGTGCGTATCATGATGGTAAGAGCAGTTCCGAATGGCGATGAACATGATAAAGACATTGCCCTTGCCATTCGTTATGCCGTAGACAATGGCGCACAGATCATCAGCATGAGTTTCGGAAAACAACTTTCACCAGAAAAACAATGGGTAGATGATGCAGTTAAATATGCGGAGCAACATGGTGTGTTACTCGTTCTCGCAGCCGGTAATGACTCAAAAAATACTGATTCTACTACGTATTTCCCTAGTCCTGTTTATAAAGACGGGAAGGGTAAAGCAAACAACTGGATTACTGTAGGTGCAAGCGGAGATCCGGGAAATGGTGGCATTGTCGCTAAATTTAGTAATTATGGCAAAGCTGGTGTAGATGTGTTCGCGCCAGGGGTACAGATTTATTCTACCTTGCCTGGTGGCAATAAGTATGGCAATGAGTCCGGCACCAGCATGGCATGCCCGGTAGTTGCAGGTACAGCCGCATTTATTTTAGGTTATTACCCCAATCTTTCCGCCAGCCAGTTAAAGTATATAATCGAGAAATCCGCCAGGGCGCCTTCCGAGGACGTTGATATTCCTGGTACGGAAGATAGGACCTCGTTAAGCGGGATATCTAAAACCGGTGGATTATTAAATGCTTATTCTGCCATCAAATTAGCAGACACCATTGAAGGCGAAAAAAAATCCAACAAAGAATTATTACCAAAATCCAAACTATTAAAATCTAAAAAAGGATAGACGAATAATGAACAGTATTCAAATCCGCTGCAGCAAGTTTTTTATAAAGATGGGAACCAGGGCATGATTGGCACCTGTGTTGATATTGCGCAAGATACGGTTACCGTGCAACTATTTTTGAAAGGCAAAAGAAAGTTTTAATTAATTTTACCGCAGGTCGCAAAGTATAATCATGCGATACTGCGGTTTTTTTTATAAGTCATATTTAATACTTAAAACTGTTATGTCTAATTTATCGCCCACCAGCCAACCTGGCTTTTTTCGCGTTTACCTTGAACAGGTAGCGGAAACAGATTTGACTGCCGCCTTTACCAATCAATCAAAAAAAATAAAGGAATTGTTTTCTTCCATTTCAGAAGAGCAATCAACCTTTGCTTATGCAGCAGGCAAATGGACCTTGAAAGAAGTGTTGCAACACCTGGTTGATGCTGAAAGAATATTTACGTACAGGGCATTGTGTTTTGCCAGGCAAGAAACGGCTGTGCTTCCCTCCTTCGAGGAAAATGACTATGCCGCGGCTTCAAACGCCAACGGCAGAACCTGGGAAGATTTAACTACTGAGTTTCTTACAGTAAGACAATCAACACTTTTTCTTTATAAAAGCTTTACGCCTGGAATGCTCGCCAGTATTGGTAAAGCAAGTAACAACGCTTTATCAGTAAATGAAATTGGCTTTCTTATTGTCGGCCATTTCAATCATCACCTGAGGATCATTAAAGAAAGATATCTAATTGATATTGATACGTAGAAGGTACCCAGTCAATCTCTCAATAATCATGATGAAAATAAGTCTTTACACTTTGTCATAATAAAAAATCCCACAACTTTCGCTGTGGGATTTTTTATTATTTTGAACTGGTATCCGACCAATATCCAATCAGTTCTTGTTGCCTGGTGTAATCGCCGGATGATTCAAAGCAATATTGCTTTGTGTGATCATTTTATTGGTAATCTTCACCGCTTCGTCCACGTAGATATCATCCTTAATTGTATTCAGGAACCTTTTGTTCTTTTCTGTTTTTTCTTTATCGGATGTCAGTACTGAATCATCGGTAGAAATATTATTGACATCAAGCTGTTTAGGCAATTTTAGCAGATCCTCCAGTTGTTTGTAACGGGCTTTCAATTGCTTTTGATCGGCCTGGTATTTGGTAAAATTTAAAGAATAAGCACGGTCATTTTCTTTATCGATCGAATCAATTTTTTCCCGCATTCTTTTAAACGTCATATTAGTCTTTACCTGCTCGTATGCGTTGGCAGCCACAAGGTCAGTACTAAACGAACTTGTCCATGGCTTGTAATCAGCCTTTGCGATCTCATCCCAGCTTAAGGAAGCTGGGTTATCTTTTTCACGAGCCTTCGCCAGTTCCATTCTATCAGGAATAATTACATCAGGAACTACTCCCCTTAATTGAGTAGCGCCACCGTTAATGCGGTAAAACTTTTGAAGCGTTAACTTAACCGTCCCAAGGTCTTCGGCTTTTTTATTGAACATTGCGTTCTCACTTTCCGGGTTTAGGGGAATAGTGCGTTGTACTGTACCTTTTCCATAAGTAGAGGTACTACCTACAATAATTCCACGTTTGTAATCCTGTATAGCTGCTGCAAAGATTTCGGATGCCGATGCACTGAATTCATCTACCATTACTGTCAAAGGCCCGTCATATAAAATTGTTTTATCCCTGTCCCGCCATTGCACTGGTGCCTTCTCATCCCTTCCTTTTACCTGGCAAATCGGACCATCTTCGATAAACAGGCCGGCCATCTTTACAACTTCCGGAAGTGACCCACCGCCATTGCCGCGAAGGTCAATGACAATCCCTTCTACTTTTTCAGCTTTTAATTTAATAAGTTCACGGGCAACATCGTCTGAACATCTTGCACCTTTCGGATCGTCAAAATCCATATAAAATTCTGGTAGATAAATATACCCGATCTTATGCTCGCCTTTGATAATTGCACTTTTAACAAAAGTGTCATCCAATTTGATCTCATCTCTCTTTAGTGCGATGATCTTTAAATTTCCGTCTGGTTTCCGTACTGTTATCCTAACCTCGGTACCTTCTCCTCCACGGATCAATTTTACAGCATCAGTAACAGCATAACCACTAACGTCAACCGGTTCTGCCGTTCCCTGGGCAATTTTGATGATCTCATCGTCTACCCCAAGTTCGCCGCTTTTCCATGCCGGGCCGCCCGCTACCAGGCTGGCAATTTTTATCTTGCTCTGGTCCTCTTTTAATTGTGCGCCGATGCCATAAAACTTACCACTCATCATTTCATTAAAACCACGGCTGTCAACAGGTGCAAAATAATTGGTATGCGGATCCATGCTACCTGTAATTGAATTCACAAAAGAACTAAACAATTCATCTGTCGTATTGTGATTCTTCAAAGTAGTAAAGTACCGCCCAATCTGTTTACGTACCTGGTCCCTGGCCTCTCTTTCCAGGGTACTGTCGGCTTTATAGATGAACTTTTCCTTTGGAACCATTTTCTTGTTCACACCGGTATCGGTAACAATGACCAGTTCTGATTTAGTTCTATTCTTTTCCCTGTCGTCGACCATATCAGAATACTTGGTTAGCACCAGGTATTTCAGTCGCTTGCGCCAAACTTCTTTTCTTTCAACGTCATTTGCAGGGTAATTTACCTTTTCACCATCCAGTACGATATTCTCATCCTTAGTAAAATCAAAAGGTTTACTTAAGATAATTTCATAATATTTTGACGCCTCATTTAAACGACGGGTATATGATTCGCTCATGGAGTAAAAAGATTCCAATTTTTCACCATGAATTTCATTATCGATTTTAGACTCGAACCTTTTAAAACTATCAATATCACTTTGCAGGAAAATAGTTTTATCATCATCAAGGTCATTTATAAAACGTTTCAACACCAATTTAGAAAAAACATCGTCTACCTTTTTTGGACTAAAATGCCCCTGTTCCAGCAAAATTCCAACCGTTTGCAGGATCTTTTCGTTTTTGGATTTCGGATCGTCGGTTTTGCCTTGTGTCTGGAAAGCTAAAAAAAGAATTGTGCCTGTCAGAACCAGGAATACCGGGAAAAATTTTTTGCTCATAATTATCTGCTGAATTTTTAGCATAAAGTAAAATTAACGGAAAAATCAATGTGATTATTTGATTAACAATCCGTTTTGGTCTAATGTTTTCTTAAAAAATGATAAATGGCAGATTTTTGCAAAAAAGAGAAAGCTATTGAAAAATAAGGTAAGATAAATGGATCGAAAAAATGCCCGGGGCGACAGTTAAATGAATGATTTGAGCAAGAATTTTTACCTTTGTAACGGCTTAAAATAGAAAGAGTTCCGCAATATGCAGAACTCTTTTTTGGGTAATCGAGGGGGCTCGAACCCCCGACCCTCAGAATCACAATCTGATGCTCTAACCAACTGAGCTACGACTACCATTTTTATTTTACCGGATGGCAAAAATAACAAAAAACAATTCCAGAACAAAATACATTTTAAATACTTTTTTATTGCGTTTCTTTGCAGCCCCAAATAGCATACCCGATAAAATATGAATATTACAGCGTCAACCGTTACCATTTTTCTCTCTGCCTTTACCGGCTGGATCACTACCTGGATCGCTATAAAAATGCTTTTTCATCCCAGGAAACCTTTTAAGTTTTTAGGCTTTGCTATCCAGGGAATCTTTCCAAAAAACCAGCGACTGATAGCCGAAAAGCTGGGCCAGGTGGTCGGCAAAGAATTGCTTTCATTTGATGAAATAGAACAAAAAGTGACCAACCCGGATAATCTTAAGAAGTTACGCCCCGATATTGACGCTCACATCGATCATTTTCTTCGCAATAAATTGAAAGATGCTTTTCCAATGGCATCGATGCTGGGCGAAAAAACAATTTTACAATTAAAAGATGCGTTTTTACTGGAACTCGAATCACTGTTCCCGGTCCTGATGAAAAGTTACATGAACAAACTTGAACACGACCTGGACCTGGAAAAGATCGTCACTGAAAAAGTAGCAGGATTTTCTTCTGAAAAATTAGAAGACATTTTAAACCAGATAACTAAAAAGGAATTTAAGTTCTTAGAAGTTATTGGCGGTGGATTTGGCCTCTTGATCGGCGTTGCCCAGGTGTTGATAACCTTCTTTACCAAATAATAACAATCATTAGATATAATTTTATAATTCAATAATTACCTACCACTCATCAATTTTGTGGCAAGCCGGTTAAACCAAATGGCTGAATTTTGGTTTAACTTCGTTTTTACATTATAACAATACCATTTTCAATGAAAAAAATCGCCAAAACCATCTTATCTGCTTTTTTTATAATATCAGCCTTTACTCTGTCAGCACAGTATCCTGGAGGGAACAGGGGTGGCGGACAAAATATGAACCTGGGCCATTTTTACGGAAAAGTTATTGACGCGGCCACAAACAAACCCATCGACGCGGCCTCCGTCCAATTGATCCAAAATAAATTTGATACGGCTACAAAGAAAAAGAAGGACGTAATTGTATCAGGTATGCTAACTACAAAAAGAGGTGAATTTACATTAGAAAATTTGCCGGTTATGGGCGCCTATAAATTAATAATTACGGCAATAGGTTATAAACCGATTGAGCAAAAAGCATCATTTGAATTGAATATGTCAGGCGCCAAACCCGGCGGAGACATGAGCAGTATGTTGAGCGCGGTTGATAAGGACCTGGGAAACATTAAAATGGAAACTGATGCACAGCAGTTGCAGGGTGTAACTGTTACAGCCGACAAGCCGCTTTTGACTATGAACATAGACCGTAAAGTCTTTAACGTCGAAAAGAATTTGGCCAGCATCGGCGGTACAGCGGTTGATGTCATGAAAAATGTGCCCAGTTTAAATGTTGATATTGACGGGAACGTTACTTTGAGAAACGCACCGCCGCAGATATTCGTGGATGGACGTCCCACTACTATGACGCTTGAGCAGATACCGGCGGACGCGATCGCAACGGTTGAGATCATTACTAACCCTTCGGCAAAATTTGATGCATCGGGCGGAGGCTCCGGTATCCTGAATATCGTTTTGAAAAAGAACCGCAAGGCAGGTTACAATGGAAGTCTGCGGGCAAGTATCGACAGTCGCGCCAGGCCTGGTTTTGGCGGCGATATAAATATTAAACAACAAAAAATAAACTTTTTTACCGGTGGACAGATCGGTTTCCGCAAAAGTATTTCAACCGTTACGACGGACCGCACGGATTTTTTTAACGAAGCAAAGGCACATTTGACACAATCCAATGGTCCGATTGGAAAAGGGTTCTTCGGCTTCGGAAGAATGGGATTGGATTATTTTGTAGATAACAGGAACACGATTAGCGTGGCAGGTAGCATCAGTGGCGGGCAGTTCAGGAATACCGATATTATTGATATTACCAGGGACACTATTTATAATAACAGTACTATTTCTGACTATGGAAACCGTGGCAGTAAAGGCGTTTTTCATTTCAGGAACTATGGTTCTACCCTTAGTTTTAAACATAATTTCGCGAAGGCAAATAAAGAAATCACAGCTGATATTAATTATAATTATAGCAAGAATGACAACGATAACCAGATCTCCACGCAATATTTTTATACCAATGCAAGTCCTAAAACACCGCTGATCTACCAGAGCTCAAATGGGAAAGGGACCACGAAATTCTTTACAGCACAAACAGACTATTCTAACCCGATCACGGCGACCATGAAAATAGAGGGAGGCGTGAGGGTCGCGCTCAGAAGTTACAATAGTTTCAATAACAACTTCATCAGGGATCCGACAACGGATGAAGAATTGCCACTGGTTTTATTGAACAGCAGTTATAAATTCACGGACCGTGTTGCCGCCGCATACGGAACTTTTGCGCAGCAACTTAAAAAATTCAGTTACCAACTCGGTTTAAGGATAGAAAGCTCCCAGTACAATGGCACACTTATAAATGCGAATCAGAAGTTCTCCAATGATTATCCTTTCAGCATATTTCCGAGTGCGTTTGCCACCTATAAGTTAACTGACAAACAGGATTTGCAGGTAAATTATTCCAGGAAGATCAACAGGCCGAACTTTTTTCAGCTGATACCTTTTCTTGACTATACTGACTCTCTTAATATTACAAGGGGAAATCCCAACCTGGTTCCGGAGTTCACTAACCTCATTGAGTTATCTTATCAGAATCAAATTGCAAACGGTCAAAATCTCCTTACAACTATTTATCTGAAAAACACGAACGACCTGATTTCGAGATACCAGTTCCCTACAAAGAACCCGAATGCTCCTGCCAAACCTGATACTATTTTACTGACAAGTTATGCGAATGCTTCGCAGAGTTACACTTATGGTGTGGAACTGACATCTACCAATAAGATTGTTAAATGGTGGGATCTTACCAGTAACCTGAATCTTTTTAATGTAAACCTGAAAGCGGGCAACCTTCCGGGCGGTGTAGATAACAGTCAGCTCAGCTGGTTCCTTAAAGTAAACAATAGTTTTAAATTACCAAAAAAATTCTCTATACAATTGAGCGGTGATTACCAGGCTAAAACCTTAGTACAACCTGGTGGTGGAGGCCGTGGATTTATGTTTGGCGGTGGTAACCTGCCGTCTGCGCAGGGTTATATCAAACCTTTTTATGGAGTTGATATCGCCATCCGTAAAGACTTTCTTAAAAACAATACTGCCTCGATAACCCTTCAAATGAGTGATGTTTTCCGCACGAGGCTGAATAGCACTTATAACGAATCAATCTATTTTACACAGGAAACAATACGTCGTCGTGACCCGCAGGTACTCAGACTGAACTTTAACTGGCGCTTTGGAAAATTCGATGTGTCTTTGTTAAAACGTAAAAATATGAGGGGCGGCGACCAGGAAAATAACCAGCAAGGAATGCAGGGTGCCGGCCAGTAACCTAAATAATAACACGCTCAGGAGCATCAGTGGCTGATAAAACAATATCTACAAACGGTATTTATTATATTCATTTTATTAAACTTTTCTAATATCTGGCTGCTGATTGGCGGGATGGGGCTTTTTTAAAATTTTTAAGTTAATTTGCCGCCTCATAATCAATCTCTTCATGAAGAATATTAATTTAAAGAACATACTGCCGCACGCAATTGCGGTAGGTTTATTCCTTGTTATAGCTGTTTTTTATTGCTTGCCGGTTTTCCAGGGTATGGTAGTTGCCCAACACGATATGTTGGGAACAAGGGGTATGACGCAGCAATCTATCGAGTTTTTTGAAAAATATGGCACTTATCCTTTATGGACCAATTCGATGTTTGGAGGAATGCCTACTTTCCAAATTTTATTTGCCGCCAAATATCATATTGGCATCACCTGGTTCCATTACTTATTTACATTTTTTCTTCCTTCGCCCGCAAGCCTGTTCTTTTTGTCTTGCATATCTTTTTACATTCTCACACAGGTATTAAAGTTAAAACCATGGATCGGGATACTTGGGGCATTGGCCTATTCTTTTGCTTCTTACAACGCCATAATTACAGTTGTAGGCCATGTCACCAAATTTGCAACGATGGGATATGCACCATTGGTGCTGGCCGGAATTATTTTACTAATGCAACGTAAATACATCTGGGGATTTGCATTGACCTTAATTTCCAGTACTTTGTTTTTTTATCAAAATCACGCCCAGGTAGTATATTATTTCATGTTGCTGTTCGTTTGCCTGGGTATTGGATTTTTGATACAAATTCTTAAAACAAAAGATTATAAACATTTACTGGTTACGGCCGCCCTGGCAATAACCGCAATCGCGATCAGCGCCTGTTCATTCGCGGTAATATTATTGCCAACAAAAGAATATGCCAAAGAGACCATGCGCGGTGGCAGAAGCGAGCTGACAGAGGGTGTAAAAAAGGAGAATTTATCAGAGGGCGGTTTGAAGAAAGATTATGCTTTTCAATGGAGTTATGGCAAAGAAGAAACCCTCACTTTTATTCTGCCAAATTATTCCGGCAGCAGCAATGACCCGGCGGAATTTGGCGAGAACAGTAAAGTAATTGAAGCGTTGCAGGAATCAGGTTTGCCGAATGAAGCCATCAATTACTTTTACCGTTTTATGTCGCCTTACTGGGGCGATCAGCCAAACACTTCTGGTCCCGTTTACTTTGGAGCCATCATTTGCATGCTTTTTATTGCGGGTCTTTTTATTGTGCCACGCAAATATTTATGCTGGCTGATACCCGGAACCATTCTCGGAATTGTATTGGCGTGGGGCAGTAATTTTGCCGCGGTCAATTATTTTTTATTCGATCATTTGCCCGCACTCAATAAATTCAGGGCTCCATCGATGGCAATGATACTGCCACAATTCACTTTTGCCCTGGTTGCATCATTAGCTGTACAGGAAATTTTCTATGGCAAGCTGGAACAAAATGTACTTCTCAAGAAATTAAAATATGCCGGAATAGCTTGTATGGCAATGTTGGCGATTCTTACAGTCGTTTACTTTAGTTCATCATTTACAAATGAAAAAACAAGACAGGCAAAAAAAACCATCACGGAACAGCTGACTCAATCCATGAGCCAGGGTAAGACGCCTACACCCGAAATGGCTACGCAGGCCAACACCCTGGCGAGCAATTTTACCAAAGCCCTGGTCAATGACCGAAAAGGATTATTTGGTGGCGATCTTTTCAGGCTTTTTATCTTCTTTATCCTGGGAGGCGCCCTAATTTGGTTTGGTATTAAAAAGAAAATGAACCCGGTATTGGTAATTAGCTTGCTGGCACTCATTTCGTTTATAGACCTGATCTCCGTATCGTCGAGGTACCTGAATAAAAGCAAATATTCCACGCCCGAAGATTACCTGGCCGGTTTTACGCCAACGGCTGCAGATAACGACATTAAAAAAGACACATCCTTCTTCCGGGTGTTCGATGAAGCAGGCGGTGACCCTTACCAGGATTCCCGTACTTCTTATTTTCATAATTCGATCGGCGGTTATAGTCCGGCCAAACTCGGACTTTACAACGATCTGATCGAACACCAGCTTGGCAGAGGTAATATGGAAGTATTCAATATGCTCAATACAAAGTATTTTATTACAAGCGGGCAAAATAATCAGCCTGTCGCCCAGTTAAATCCTGGTGCCAATGGGCCCGTTTGGTTTGTAAAAGCATTAAAATATGTGAACAATGCTGATGAGGAAATGAAAGCCCTGGATAACTTTCATTCAAAGGACACTGCAGTATTAGACAAAAGGGAACAATCAAAAGTTACTGCCGCGCCGCAATTCGACAGCAGTGCCAGCATTAAACTAATAAAGAATCTAAATGATAATATCACCTATCAAAGTAATGCAGCTGGTAGTCAATTCGCAGTTTTCAGCGAGATCTATTATCCAAATGGCTGGAAAGCGTATATTGATGATAAAGAGACGCCCATTGTAAAAGTTGACTATGCACTGCGAGGTTTGAACATACCTTCCGGAAACCATAGCATTAAATTTGTATTTGCTCCAGCCTCTTATGTGCTGGGCAATACGCTAAACCTGGTTGCGGGTATTATTTCAATTATCGCTTTACTTATTTGTGCTTTTCTTTTGTACAGGCAACAAAATAAGCTGTCGTAAACGGCTACATGGTCAATTGGGTATTTAGCTTGCGGCAAAAGTAATATATTGAACATGGACCTTTCAATCATACTAGTTAACTATAAATCAGCTCAGCTGGTGCTGAATTGTATTGAAAGCATCTATCTCCAGACCAATCAATATAACTTCGAGATAATACTTGTCGACAATGATTCCCGGGACAATTGCGGAGAAATTGTTTTAGCAAAATACCCGTCGGTTCGCTTTCTGCCGCTCAGTTATAACGCAGGCTTTGCGAGAGCTAATAATGCAGGCATGGAGATGGCTACGGGTGAATATATTTTAATACTAAATACCGATACGATTATCCTGGATGGCGCGATCGATAAAAGCATAAGACTTTTAAGTGAGCATCCGGAAGCTGCGGGATGTGGAGTGCAATTATTAAATGTAGACGGTACAACGCAAATCTCCGGGGCGCATATTATCAAAGGTGGCTTAAACACTTTGCTACCCCTGCCCTATCTTGGCAGATTGATCCGTTGGCTCGGTTACCGTTTTAAATCCACTATCCCAAGCGTACAAACGATCAGCAAGACTGTGTATGTTGATTGGATAGTAGGCGCATACATTTTGGTAAGAAAAACGGCGCTTGAAAAAAGTGGCCTGATGGATCCTGACTTTTTTATG
>JBDSLD010000356.1:0-11043 GCA_039916545.1 Ferruginibacter sp. | reverse complement strand
AAAAAGGAGATACCCTACCTGCACTGATACAAATTTTAAATGGCGAAAAGCCGGCTAACAGTAAAGCGACCCGGTCAATGTATGAGCCATCTCTTAGATATCAATATTCAGGTGGAGGAACAACCATATCGCAGCTAATATTGCAGGATGTAACAGGGCAACGGTACGATACATATATGTGGAACAATGTATTAAACCCAATGGGAATGAGCAATAGTTTTTATACCCAACCGCCGACTGCGGGTAAAGAAAATTTATTGGCAACAGGTTATTATAATGATGGGAAAAAAGTGAAGGGGAAGTATCATATTTATCCCGAACAAGCTGCTGCGGGCCTATGGACAAACCCCACCGATTTAGCTAAATATATTATAGAAACACAACTATCATTACAAGGAAAAAGCAATAAAGTACTTTCCCCGGAAACAACCGGGCTTAGATTGACCCCTTATATTGATAGCTCTGCAGCGTTAGGAGTGTTTATTATTAAAAAGGGAAATGAAAAATATTTTAACCATGACGGTTCTGATGAAGGCTTTGTGGCGGCATACTTCGGCAGCATGGAAAACGGGAATGGAGCAGTAGTAATGGCTAATACAGATAATGGAAGCCTGTTAAGCGAAGTAATTAATTCCCTGGCGTCTGTTTATAACTGGAAAGATTTTTATACTCCAAAAATTAAAAAGGTTGTTACCGTAAATAATGAAATATTGAAATCGTACACAGGAAACTATAAACTACATAGGGATACACTTCATGTTACGCTGGAAAAAGAAGGTTTGGTGATAAGGATGGACAGTAAAACGAAATACAAAATTTATTTTACTTCTGACGTGGATTTTTTTATATTGGAAATAGCTGGATCAGAAGTAAAATTTACAAAAGACAAAAACAATAAGGTAAATGGCTTTGAGATTAATGACAATGGTTATAAAATGCAAGCTGTGAAAATTGAGTAGCTAAACAGCCTGTAACATCGTTTTGTAATAGTGTGGGTCACACCAAATGCTTAACCTTTGTAATTCTATTTTTAGTTACAGCATTCAATTGACGATTCGCTATTTAAAAGAAATTATGAAATACATACACCTGTATGCTTTATTCGTGGTGGTTGTTTTTCTCAGCTCCTGTGGACAAAACCAAATAGACTCATCACAAGATAATATCAAGTCCAGCAGAGCTAATTACTCCGACTCTGTATATAAAGCCGCAGTCACCTCCAAGGTGCCTATGAGTATGGTTCGGAATGTAAAGCAAGCCAGGAACGGAGACATTTTGATTGCTTCTTACTTAGTGTTTGCAAGAAAAATAGCAAGTCCTTTACAGATAAGGGCCTTGAAGATTATCCTTTGTTGAATAATGTTTACACCAGTAACCGGATAAGCCGCCTCTTTTGCTTCGGTCGCGGCGAAGCCGGGATTCAACAAATGCGAAGCTTATTTTTTGAAAGAAGTAAAAGCAGCGGCGTTCCGGTTACGCAGCCACGCCGGCTGCGGAGGCGAAAGCAATGAATTAAAAGAGCCCACCGGTTTGAAAGCAAAATCAAAATGAATAAAGATTCAAAGAGAAAATTCCTTTAGAACGCTTATCTGCTCCCAATTACAGCGTTTTCTTGCAGACACTAATTAGGTGTTTTTCGATACGATGCCCGCCTGAATGACACAGTCGGGCCGGGAAAATGCTTTCAAAATTTTAAACAGGGTAACAATAACTTAGTGCTGATAAAAGAGAAACAGCGGCGTACAATTATGGTTCATTTACTTTCGCCCGATAAAAGAGCATGCAACCTATAACACTTTTGTTGAGCCAATTAAGTTTGCTCCAAGGTCCGTATTCCAACCATTTCCCCTATTCGCAAACCTGATACAACGTTTGTTAGTGCTGGTTTCTTTAGGATCATTGATCTTCATATAAATATCATAATCACCAACGGGCACCTCACCAAGTGCGCCCATATTAATTGAGAAGTTCAAATCACGCCATGCAGCCGTATTGCCTGCCCTGCTATCCAAATCAGGTCGCCAGTCCCTTGCGTCAAGGTTTGTGAGTACCGTGTAATTGCCAGCGCCATTTTTGGATTTCAGAATTATCGACACATTTTTCTTGTTTACTACATTACCAAACCCGACGTTTTGGATCTTACCTTCGAACCTCAGCGTACCTTTCTTCTTTACCCATTCACTGGCCTTCGCCTCCCGCAACACTAACCGGTATCCCAATCTGTCACGCATATATTCCATTCCGCTTCTGCCGTCATATACCGGGTCAAAGATTGCTGTTCGGGTCACTCCATCGTGTGGAGGCGTAAACGGTGCGGTGACATTTTCTTTAGTATAAACAAAATCACCCCACAGTTTATAAGTGCGTGAGCTATAACTTGTATTCAAATGGGTGGTTTGAGCATAAGCGGCTTCATAAATAACGTTGGGAAACCTGGGATAGATATTACTGTCAGCACCGGGGCCAACTGTTTCTCCGCCATAGAAATTATGTTGATTTCTTATCCAGGTTAAAGCAGCGTTACGATCATAGCCATCCTGACCAGCAGTTCCAATTAATGAATACCCTTCGGAAAGCGATCCATTGTCATTATATCCTTCGCCGTTTGAACCCGCCGAATAACTATCGTTGAACATGCCGAAACGTTGCGCTGGTGATCCGCGTACCGGAGCCGGCATTAAGTTAGTAAAGCTATAAGCTGTACCATACTCCATGTTATGCCAGGCCATGACTCCGCCTGCATGCACTAAAATTGAACGTGAAGCGGGAACATAGCTCAGCAATGCTTTCAAAAGCCAGTGGTAACCCTCCGCAGTTCTGGCATAGGATGACGAATGCATCTCTCCCCATGGGCCAAAAATACCCCCTTTAACAGCCATTATGCAATCTTCGAATTCGCTGAAAACACTTCCAAGCTGCCAGAGATGATATTGTATCCAATTTTTGTCCTCATGACCGGGTATACCACTTAAATCAGATTCATTCGTAACTCCGGTTTCATACCAAACCCTACCTTGTTTCGCCCCCGGTTCGCAATCATGAATGACCTGGTCAAACTTTTCATTAGCAATCCACGTATGGCCTTGTCCGTCATAATTAAATTTAACAATAGCAACTGCATCGCTTTCCCTTACTTTCTGAAGCGCTGCCCTTACATAATCAAGCGCTGCGGGTGTTAAAGGCCGGGTTGTTCCATAATCCGGCTTCTTACTACCTACGGTACTCCAGGCTCCTATCGGCTTTCCATTAAGGGGAGCATTCGACGAAAAGTTCTTCAGGTCAAATTCCATATAAACGATGTCTGCTTTAACCGCCACCTTGGTACCACTTATAATGGTTGCTAAGTCAGGAATACCCGGAGTTCCATGATCCACCGGAATTACATATGATTCGGGTCTGTAAAAGCCCCTGTCCGGATTCGGAATATCAACAGGATTCTCCGTATAGTCAAGCGCCTGCTTCACAAGCGGGGCTTCTTTTACAGTCATACTATCCAACACGACATCGTTTCCGGAAACCATCCCCGCAAATGCGACATAAGACATTTTTGCGAACACAAGGCTAACGATCAACATGATTATTTTAACTCCAGATACAATTTTCATTAGCTGATCTTCAATTTAATATAAAGGATTATGCATCTACGGCGCAAACATAGGCTTCAGGAGGCCTCGAATAAAAAGTGCTAGAAAATTCCAACATGCTCCGTTCAGAAATCAAAGCTGTTTGAGCCGGCATTCCATTAAAATCATCATACTCCAACCGGCGAGTTCTTTGATTTTAGGATCATGTTGGAATTTTCAGCCTTTTTATTCGGAGCCTTGATTTTTTTTGTTACTTTTTTTTATCAAGAAAAAAAAGTAAACAGAAAATAAATAAGCTCAGCGGGTATCTGCGACTTATATGGATAATACTACTAATATAATAAAACACGCTTTTGTTTGTTGAATCTACTGTACAACTTTAGTTGAACCGATTAAGTTTGCACCAAGGTCAGCATTCCAACTATTTCCCTTATTTGCAAAACGGATAGAACGCTTGTTAGCGCTTG
Organism: Ferruginibacter sp.; assembly: GCA_039916545.1. Taxonomy (GTDB): domain Bacteria; phylum Bacteroidota; class Bacteroidia; order Chitinophagales; family Chitinophagaceae; genus Ferruginibacter. Next base: position 6,992 of record JBDSLD010000356.1, on the reverse strand, counting down.
TTTCTTTAGGATCATTTATCTTAAGGTAAATATCATAATCCCCGGCAGGAACGCTACCAAATGCAGACATTTTAACCGAGAAGTCTAAGTCACGCCATGCAGCTTTATTGTCCGCCCTGCCGTTACCCCCCTCATCAGTCAGCCAGTCCCTTGCGTCAAGGTTCGTAAGCACAACGTATGAGTTAGAACCGGCTTTTGGTTTCAGAATAACTGACACATTTTTCCGGTTGACTACATTCCCAAAGCCGACGTTTTGGATCTTCCCGTCGAACCTGAGGGCACCATTCTGATGTACCAACTCATTTGCTTTAGCTTCACGCAGCACTAAGCGGTAGCCTAACCTGTCCCGGAGATATTCCAGCCCGGTTCTCCCGTCATATACCGGGTCGAAAACTGCTGTTTTGGTCGGCCCGGTGAAAGGAGGAACTGTGTCATTACCCGAGGCCGGGAACGTAACCGGTGTAGTGACGTTTGCCTCATTATAGATAAAATTACTCCACCGGGAATAATTACCATGTCTCATATTTAAAACAGTTGTCCGGAATCCATGGGCTTCGATAATAGCGCCCGGCATATTTCCAAAAGCATTATTACCGATCCCACCTTCACCTTGAAGAATTGTGTTTCCATTATGAATCCAGTTAAGGAATGTGAAGCGGTCGTATGGATCATCAAATCTGCCATTGTCGCTATAATTAGCCGCATAACTATCGTCGAAAAAACCAATACGCGACTCCGGCGAGCCTTTTGGCGGAACCGGCATCGTCTTTATATTAGCGAAGGTGTATTTGGTGCCATAGGTAAGGTTATACCAATCCATGAATAATCGCTCATTTGTTAAAAGCATACGCGAAGCAGGAACATTTTCCAGACATGCATCTAACAGCTTCTTAGCAGCATCCGCACTCAGCGCCAAAGGTGATGAGTGCTGTTCGCCCCATGGACCCAGCATCCCCGTTTTAACACACATGATAATGTCTTCGAATTCGTGGAAAATGGGTTTAAGCTGCCAAAGATGATATTGTATCCAGTCTTTGTCCGTATGACCGGGTACATCGCACATGGCCGATGGATTATTAGGAGTTGTGTATGCGGGTTCCGGGCCATGAATGAGCCCTTCGGTGAGTTTTAGATTGGGATACTTGTGAGGTTCAATATAACTAAACCCGTTGCCGTCATAAGAAAATTTCACAAAGGCTACGCCGTTACCATCTCTCACCTTCTGAAGCAGGCCTCTTATATAATCAAGGGCAAACGATGTTAACGGTTGAGTCTTTCCTGTTCTTGGGGCTCCGCTACCCCGGTCTGCAAACAATCCATCATCCTTGTACGCAAAAGCGTCTTTCGCCGAGAGGAACGAGTTCGACGAAAAGTTACACAGGTCAAAACACATAAATGATACGGATGGAAGGGCAGAGACACCTGTACCGCCAACGTAGGGTTTGGTATTTTGATTAACGCCATTATAAAATTGAGTGGCTTCGATATCATCACCTTCCACAGGCGGCACCTGTCTTCCATGATATAGCACAGAATTGGCGTTAACCGGAACCCGGTGATCTACTTCAGGTGTAATACCAAAAGGCGAATTAGTGGCATTAACCGAATTCGGCGATATATTCTGCCACCGGCCTCTATAGGCGCCCCTGTCCGGATTCGGAATATCAACTGGATTCTCCGTATAGTCAAGCGCCTGTAATACAAGCGGGACTACTTTCCTGTCATCAGTACCTTTCCATACAGGGTCTTTTTCGGGAGCCTTCCCCGCAAAGGCGACACACAATAAGCCTATAAACATCAGGCCAGTGATTAACCTGATTTCATTTACTCTAAATGCTTCTTTCATAAATAAATCCTCGTTAATATTAGCATGTAAAAATAAGATTCGCCGCCAACGTTTTTTATGCACGTTGCTAACTTTCAAAAGTTGAGCTTGCAAAAGTTGAAACTTGGCAGTTCTCAGCAATTGAAAGAATAAACAAGAAGTTATTGAAAACTTCGAAAAGGAATTTTCACAAATGAATAGTATTTAAATTCCATTAAATATACGAAGTACCCAATTAAGGAATTAATAAGAACAGAATTATAAAATAAGACAATCAATGAATTACTGGCAGAGTTTGTTTATTATCAATCGATCTTTCAGAAAACTCTAGTTTCAGATAGTTTGGAAAAAAGTCTACTAAGTGCTGAATGTTTGTTTCCGGATATATATACTGCTTTATGGGATGATATTATCGAAATCGAATTAGAGAATACAAGTGTATTATCAGGCCATTCCAAAACAATGTCCAAAACAGATCTGCTTCATATGGCAGATGGGGCATCTGGTTACACCTGGCCTGAAATCATTGATAAGATCCAAGCGATACGTTTGTTAAGCTACCCCTGCTGGGCAATTTTCGAACGAAATTATTGAAGACATAATAAAGCATTTAACGTGATCCTTTCGCCGGGTTTTAGTGATATACCTAGTATCGCCGGGCTGATTTGTTGTTTGTTACTTTCTGTTTTGTTATCAGGATCGGTCTGCGACCAACAGGAAGTGGATGTTAAAATAGACAATGATATTATGAGAAAGATGAGCTTCGTGCTTTTTTGTTTGAAAAAAGATAATGTTCCTGTTGTTGCTAAATAAAAAATTGTCCGGTTGGAATGTCATTCCTGGTTCATTATAACCAAGATGCCTAAGTACTTTTTCCATAAAAGAAGGAGTTCCAATAGGAATTTTTAGCACCGGGGCCTATTGAATAAACGGGCTGCTTATCCATTTCTACGGATATTTCCCAGGCAAATATCAATGCGAATTTTGCTTTGGCGGAAACCTTATTAACTTTTGGAAAAAGGACATTATATAAACAGACATCATCTGGAAAATCCTCTGTGAATAGCCGACTCTATTTCCATTTTGACCAATGAACAATTGAACCAGTGAAATCGTTCAGACTATGTGGACTAGGAAAAGGATCGCTAAGTTGCAAAGTTGCCGAGTGAGGAAATATACTCTTTGACGAATTTTTAATTTATGTAACAAAGCAGTTAACTTGATACAGAAATAAAATAAATTTGTCTGAACTATAATTCTCAACTCATGGCCGATAAACTTATTCTTGTTACTTTCTTTGTCTTATCCGCACTGTCATCATTTGCTCAAAAAAAAGAAGTTTCGATACTTGCTTATTATGTAGGGGGGCAAAACCCAGATAGTTTTGCGATAGAAAAACTGACGCACATTATCTTCAGCTTTGGTCATCTAAAAGGAAATCAATTTTCAATAGATAATGCAAGAGATTCGGCGATGATACAAAAGCTCGTAAGCTTTAAGGCAAGAAATCCCCATTTAAAAGTGATGCTCTCCTTAGGTGGATGGGGTGGTTGCGCTACATGTTCCGATGTGTTTGCAACAAGGAAAGGCCGCAGACAATTTGCACGTTCTGTAAGATCGGTTAATGACTATTTTCATACAGATGGTCTTGATCTTGATTGGGAGTACCCGGTTGTCCCTGGATATCCCGGCCACAAATTTTCATTGGAAGACAAAAGGAATTTTACGGCATTGGTAAAACAAGTTCGCAAAAAGATCGGCTGGAACAACGAGTTAAGCTTTGCTGCAGGTGGTTCCAAAACGTTTATCGATTCCGCAATAGACTGGAAGCCGGTAATGGAAAAAATGGATCGGGTTAATTTGATGTCATATGATCTTGTTGGTGGTTTCGCTGTTGTAACAGGTCACCATACCCCGTTATATTCTGCAGGGGCAACCGGGTCGGCAGCGTATGGAGTGGAGCAATTAATAGCGAAAGGCGTTGACAAAAATAAAATTGTAATAGGAGCTGCATTTTACGGAAGAATGTTTGAGAATGTAAGGGATACATTAAATGGTTTGTATCAGGAGGGAAAGTTTTTAAGAGGTGTGCCAAGACGAAACTTCGAAACTGAACTTTCACGGGACAGCGGATTTGTTTCTCATTGGGATAGTACAGCGCACGCTCCCTATTTTTACAACGCTTCCAGGAATCATTTTTTTACGTATGATGACGAACGTTCAGTGGCTGAGAAAACAAAATATGTAATAGATCAGGGACTTGGCGGAATTATGTTTTGGCAGCTTGGGGAAGACCTTTATAGGGACGGCCTTTTAGATGCAATTTATGAAGTGAAAAAGAAGAACGAGTAAACGATTGCCCTTCGTTATGCGGGAGATCTTTTGCTGATACTTCGCCCAGGTTTTCCGGATATTTTTGTCTTACTTTCAGGTTAATCCAAGTATCCTGCTTCGTCAAGGCAGCCGAAAAGCAAGATAAGTATACTTTTCCGATGACCTAACCGGAACACGTGAAGACAAATAAAATAGAGTTCAACGTGTACTCTCTGAAAAATGAGTTATTGAGGAAATAAGGCAAACTATGGAGGTAATTATTGCCACGTGCCCGTTGCTATCGTTGTAGAATTCTGGCAGGTAACATGATGATGCTTTTTAATAAGCCAAAAACGCCATCCACAGCGATACCCACTAATCTAAATGGAAGTGTAAGTATCCAAAAAAAAGGATATAGTACCAAAGCTAAAATCGCCACTGGCCAGCAGAGAATAAAAAGAATGATCCAGGCAATGAATGTAAACATAGGTGAAGATAATTAGTGCATTGGCTCTGGCGAAGTAAAATTATATGAACGGCAGCTAACACGTGCCTGAATAGGCTGTACCTGCTGTTCGCTATAATCACCATTACCTATCCTGGTTTTCTTTATATTCCGCCTCTTCAATTTTCAGATGTTTTATAAAGTTCTTGTCGTGCCGGAATTCTGATCTTTTGATGATCCTTAACACTTGTATCATGCATGAATACGTGCTGGCCACTTATGTCCGTTAATCAATTTTGGGCGGAATGCTTTTGTGGCTCAATTACACCTTCTTTCAAGATCAAAAATCATGGTTTTTAAGTGCAAATGCAAAAAAATTGAAGGTTACTCTCAAGTTCCTGTACTTTTTACAAGCTCAGCTTGTTCATGTTAAGTGCCGTGGCAGCGGGCGTATAGCCCCTTACTTTAAATACCTGCCTATTAGCAGGAAGGTAATTGACCTCGCCGCCCCGACGGGTATAGATGGCAATGGCGCCACCCCCTCCGACAGCGCCAATGAAAGGTGGAGGATATGCTTTTACAATGGCAATATTTGTCATAGGTATGCTCGTAATCTGTTGAGCGGAGACCCTCATCTCATCCACGAAAAACGTTACCCGGCTGCCCCGCCACGTGGCCGCACCGCCATTGAAACCGGCCTGGGATATTTGCAAACCGGCAACCCTGCCTTGCAGGTAAGCCAAAATATTGGGGGAACTTTGCGCTACGGGGTCGGTCATAATGCTAAGCATCCGTTCGTCGCCTGACCGAAACATGCCGCTAGCATATTCTTCGTTAAACTGCTCGGCCGGAGTTTTAACAGTGGTCCTTACTAACACTGCCGGCAGTAGGGTACCCTGATCTGCGAAAGCCGTTTCTGAGATTTTAACTGGCTGGTTGAGGGTTTGCCGCACCTCTGGTGGCGGGTTACCTATGTAAAATGCCTGGCCGGCAACAGCTAATGGTGCAAAGCTGGAATCGAGTTGTGTACTGATGCGGATATTGAGCGGTTGATTGTTGTTTTTTGTTCCGGAAAAAGCCATCAATGCATCTTCTTCAAAAAGCCAGTTACGGATGGCAAAGGTGCCGTCCGGCGCTACGGATACTTCCTGATCGGCCCATGCGCCGGTTTTAGTGAGTAGCATGGCCTGTATCCTGCCAATGTTCCCGGCGTTCTTTATTTCGCCTATCACCTCGAAAAAGCGTTGCTCCAAACCCGCCAGCAGCATGTATCTGCCATTAGGCAGCGAATCCGGTAAATACAACGCACCGGAAGCCTGTCCATTGATCACCGGCCAGCGGAGGCGGGTACGCAATCCCTGTTCGTTTTCAACAATCAGCTCTAGCGTAGCCAGTGATTGGTTCCGTACCTGGCCATCCACATCTTTGTAATCTGCCTTTACAAATAACGAGTCCCCGGGTTGTAAAACGTTTTTATTGAGTTGTATATTTAACTGACCTTTCGCCTCTTGTGCCTGTACGGCCACCGCCAGGAGAAAGCAGGTGAAAAGTGATAAAAGCATGTTTTTCATAAAACATCTTAATCAATATTTACGCCAGAGGCCAATGGGAAATGGGAAAAGAAAGATAAAATTTAAAAGGGTTGGCTAAAGGTTCCAAAACCCATTCGTTTTGATCCCCACAACTTATTATCACAGTATGATGGAATGATACCTGTCGAAACCAGGAATCTGCGATTAATTTTTTGCGGGTTGCTGTAAAACTCCAATGAGAAAATTGTTGCTGGTAGTAAACTGGACCGGGACGGAAATAATTATTATTTCGGAGATGGAGGTAGAATAAGAAAAGTCAGTAAATCTACTGGCATGCAGGTTCCTGGAGGAGAAAAATGACTCCTTTGGTAAAACAATAATGATACTCCATTTGGACAGGGAGATGTGACGTTAAGTGATTTTATAAAAGTGGCAATGATGCATGGGTTATTGTTTGCCGCTGCCCCATAAACCCTGTAGTAATATGTGTTGCCGGGGATTAAATTGCTGATGTCAGGAGTATTTTGCTGATCGAAGGCTCCATTGTTTAGGCCGTAACATGCTGAAAATTTTGGAAATATATTTAGTTACAACAACATGGGTAGGTCTAATTTCAGATCAGTTCGAGTCCCTTTGGGATCACTAAAAGGTTTAAAGTCATTGATTTCGAAGTCAATTTTTAGTTCGATTATGCTTGCCTGTCTATTGCCGTATTTTTGAGTTGCTGATTTATAATTTAGTCCAAGGTAAGCCGTCGTCTAACCATCTCGGAGTTTTTAATTTTAGCCAATTTTGTGGCAATAGTTCATGCAGGTTGAAGTGTAGAGGTCAATTTCCACTGCCTTATATTCCGTCAGCAAACGTACTTCGTAATGCG
>JBDSLD010000355.1:0-7420 GCA_039916545.1 Ferruginibacter sp. | reverse complement strand
TGCTGCCGCTGGCTGCGCAATTTAAGAAATAGCCGCCCTTGCTGATCAGGTCGGCGTTCCAGCGGCTGGTATCCTGTTCATGGTATAAAATGATTTCTCCATTTTTATCCAGGCGCGCCTCAAACCTGGAGGCATGAAAACACATCAGGGAAAGCAACGCGTTAACCGGCGGTGTATTGGTAAATTTATTTTCAATCAGCATGGTGCATAAACGCATCGCTTCAAGGCAGAGATCTTTGCGAAGCGTTTGATCCTGGCTCAGGGAATAATATCCTTCGTTAAATAACAAATAAATAGTTCTTAAAACGGTTGCAAGGCGCTCATCCATCTCTGATGCAGCGGGTAATTCAATGCTAATTTTTTCATCGCGCAGCTTCTCCTTTGCCCTGGATAATCTTTTATTGATCGTGTCTTTATTTACTAAAAAGGCATCCGCGATCTCTTCAATACCAAAACCGCAAAGGATGCGAAGTGATAAGCCGATCTGCGCTTCAGGCGAAATAGAAGGATGGCAAATAGCGAACATCATTTGCAACTGGCTATCATTGATGTTTTGAGGAGACAAGTCAATTTCATCTTCATCAGAAACCCCGGTTCTTAATTCAGGTACAATTTTTTTTTCAAAAATATTTTCCCGTTGCAAATAATTTTTTGCCTTATTCTTAGCCACGTTGTAAAGCCATGCAGCAGGGTTTTTCGGGTTACCTTTTACACCCCAGGTTTGCGCTGCAGTTAGAAAAGTTTCACTGGCGATGTCTTCAGCAATGGCGATCTGGTCAAAGCCAAAGCGCTTACTGAGAACAGCGATTATCTTGCTATATTCTGTCCTGAATAAATGTGGTATTAATTCATCTTTGTTCATAATAAAAATGCCTTTGCAAACTTACAAAGGCATTCCTTCATCTTAATTATTATTGTGTACCCCTGTTATTCTTCGAACCTCGACACTGTTGCCTTCACCCTTTAACATGGGACATTCTTTTGCAAGATTTACCGCTTCGTCAAAGTCTGCTGCCTTTATTACAATGTACCCCGCGATCGATTCTTTGATCTCGGCAAAAGGCCCGTCAGTCACTATACTGTGCGGCTTTAAAACCCGCCCTTCAGTCGATAAACCGGTACCGCCGCTAAATTTATTTTGAGCCGCGATACCCCCTACCCAATCCTGGTATTGTTTCATATAGATTTCTAATTGTTCCGGGGAAGGCTGTGCTTCCTTTGTAATAATATCCATACGGAACAGCAATACGAATTCTTCCATTTTGTTTTAGTTTTTATATTACCAAAAATTATTAATATCGTTTTTTGTTTAAATTACTTCCTCACAAGCTGGCAGCAAAGCAAAATGGCCCCGCTCTTAAATGCTCTGTCCCCGTAAGTTCCAGCCCCAACTCCCGACCTATACCTTTTTGTATCGGTGTGCCATCACCTATTGCAACAGGATCAACCACAAATTGGTATTCATCTATCAAACCGTGTTCCGAAAACCGGGCTAAAATATTTCCGCTACCCAATAATGTCATTGGATTTCCAGGCTGTTGTTTCATTTTTTTTATTTCTTCTATTATATCACCCCTTACAATCTTCGTTTTGTTCCAGCCGACTGTGTTCAATGGATTTGAAAACACGAAATTAAATACGCTTTGCTTACTCACTGTTTTGTTTTAATGTTATTAATGATTTATTTATACCTATAACAAATGAGGTTACGGAAATAGGACATGATTTTAAAATTATTTTTTTCAAATTTGTTATACAGCGGTAATTGCGCCAATACGTTATTGAGACAACTTTAAAAATTCCACATAAAAAAAAGGGAGCTATGAAATTTAATTCATAGCTCCTTTTCCAACGAAAATGTTTTTCATGCAATGAAATACATTCACATGAATACAGACTTATTTTTTCTTTACTTTACTTTCAACATCTATGCCACCGGATACTGAACATTTTAACTTTAATACCTGTTGATCATTTTCTACCGCAAGATAATAGTTGGTGATGCCATCAAAGGTTAATTCTAATGCTTTTTTAGAAAAATTATACCCGTTGTATTTTTTCGACAGCGCTAATGAAACACAGATCGGCAATTGAACAGTTTCTATTTCCCTTGATGTGCCTACCAATTCGCCGTCGTCATTATACGCCGCATTTATTTCGGTCGTGTTGATGGTAAAGGTCGCGATGTAACATGTTTTGATCTTTTCCCAGCTTATATTAGAAGCAGTTGAAAAATCTTTTGAAAATGATGCCTTGATCCTGGCACTTACATTGAGGTTTGCTTTTTCGCCATCAATAGCGAATGCAAAAGTGGAGAACAGCATTACTGCCCCGGTTAAAATGGTTGCTAATTTTTTCATTACTATACTTTTTTTGATTAATTGATAACCGCCTCATGACTGGCGGCGTTATTTATTAATCAAAGATATAGGCGATCATACCTGTACAAGGCGGTATTTGACCAATGAACATTTATTTATACTAACTATTGCAAACGGTAACTTAAGCCGGCTAATTATTTTATCGGGAAACATAGAATTCAATACAGGCAATACTTTACGCCATTTCACAAAAAAAACTTAAAGTTTGTATTCATACTGTTAAAAAGTAAAAGCGGTGAACATGATGGCAAATACATTCGGAAGTAATAACAATTCCGTAGGGGTATTGCAAATTCTATTGCAATATTTCCTCAATTGAGCTTAACTCCGTTTCGCTAAAAACGATATTGTCAAGACACAACAGCGAATCAGCCAATTGTTCGGGTTTGCTGGCCCCGATCAATACCGAAGTAACGCGGTTGTCTTTCAACAGCCAGGACAACGCCATCTGTGCCAGCGACTGGTTACGCTGAAGGGCGATTTCATTCAACTGCCTTACCTGGCTTATGCGGCTATCATTTACATCTTCTTCCTTTAAAAATCCATGTGGCTTTGCCACTCTTGAATCAGCCGGAATACCATGTAAATATTTGTTGGTCAATAAACCCTGTGCCAACGGTGAAAAAGGTATGCAGCCTACACCTTCATTTTCCAACACATCCAGCAAGCCCTCTTCCACCCATCTTACAAACATGGAATACTTGGGCTGGTGGATCAGGCAGGGCGTACCCAATCGTTTTAGCAACTCGATCGCTTTAGCGGCTTCTGCCGCAGGATAATTGGATATCCCGGCATACAATGCTTTTCCCTGGCGCACGATAAGATCCAACGCAGCCATGGTTTCCTCCAAAGGAGTACCAGGGTCCGGACGATGGTGATAAAAAATATCAACGTATTCCAGGCCCATTCTTTTCAAACTTTGGTCGAGGCTCGCAACGAGGTACTTTTTACTTCCCCAATCTCCATAAGGGCCATCCCACATGGTGTAGCCGGCTTTTGAACTGATGATCATTTCATCGCGGTAAGCGGCAAAATCTTCTTTTAAGATCTTGCCGAAATTTTCTTCCGCGCTTCCCGGGGGCGGACCATAATTATTGGCCAGGTCGAAATGTGTGATGCCACTGTCGAATGCCAGTTTTAAAATGGCACGGCTGTTTTCCAGTGTGTCGACATGACCGAAATTGTGCCAGAGGCCCAATGAAATAGCAGACAATTTTATACCGCTGTTTCCGCACCGGCGATACTGCATCTTTTCGTACCGGTTTTTATTTGGCAAATAGTTCATCGTTTTTTTTACGAAGCTACTTCAGATAGTTTTTATTATTAAATTATTTTCTGTTTTGAATTGAAAAGAGAATTTCACTTATCGTTTTATTGCTGATAATGTACGAAGCGTATAAAAGTGACCAGGGAATTATTTGGAATTGAAAAGAGAATTTCACTTATCGTTTTATTGCTGATAATGTACGAAGCGTATAAAAGTGACCAGGGAATTATATTTAAAACCTGCGCTGCCATCATCATTTTTGTACTGGTCGTAACCTTCGTTTATGAGATCGTTTATCTTACAGAAGAAAGAGAAAGCAGTACATGATAGGCGAAAGAGCTTAACTATTAAAAGTCAGTGGCAAAACTTCTAGCACTCAAGAACCAGCTATACCCGCATTTATTTTCAACTCCATCAACACGCTTTCCCACCTGATCAAAACCTGTCCCGGTACTGCCTGTCTTTTAATAATAACCCGGCTACCATTTACAGGTAGATTCTTTTTAACAAGGACAGATGCCATTAAAACACAATGACCTCAACAGAAAGATATTGTTTAATTTGAGTCAGACATGGGCTGGCAGAATTTAAACTTAATCCCTGTTGTGATGGGTGTCCAATCAACCTCATGATACAGGTAAATCATAAATAGGTCACCAATAAAAATAAAATTATACCGAAAGAATATTCTATCACTTCTTCTAAAAGCAGATGACATCGCTTGCTTCTACACGGAACACAAGCTTATATTTTCAATCGATAAGGATTCGAAAAAATTCCTTACAGCAGCAAGAAACCTCAGTGAATTAATTGAAGAACTGGATGAACATAAGTTCTTCAGGGTAAACCGAAAATACATTGTCAATGTGAATTGTATAAAAAGATTTATTCCTTCAGAAAAAAGTAAAGTAGTGATCGAAATTACCATGCCTGTAAACGATGAGATCGTTGTAAGCCAGGAAAATTCAGCCGAATTTAAAAAATGGATGAATGAAATTTAAAGAGATTCATATCGCGAGACACGCAAAGAGAATTATTTTAAATAAAACAAATCTAATCACCCTGAAGTATAGAACCACGCCGACCGGTAACATTAAATAGTGCGGCTGGTTTAGTTTTAATTATTTCTATCGCATCTCCTACTTTTAAAAATCCGGTTTGCCCCAGGAGCATATTTTGTCCAAAATATATTTTGTTATTGGACATCCTGTATTCAGTCAAAGTCCTGACCGGCTCTTTTGCTTTACGCGCATTGGCCTGGTTAATAGTTGTAATAACGCAACGTGCACATAGTTTTACACCATACAGATTTATATTGTTGACCAGTATATGCTCCATCACATCCTCATCATATGGCCTGCCGCCGGTGAAAACAATATTTGGCCTGAAACGGTCCATGGGCAAGGCTTCCAGCAAGCGACTGTTTAAATCATCCAACGATGCCTGGCCGATCATCAATAAAGGATAGTCATCAGCGAAACTGGTTATTTCATTTTTATGGGCATAGCGCGTATCTACTTTTCGTTGTACCCTGTCTGGCATATAAACCAGTCTGCACTGCATTGCGAGGTGATTTGAAAACCAATTATCTGCACGGTCGCTAACATATTCCGCATCACATGTATCATCCCAAACCTTTACTTTGTTTGTAACGCCGGTTTCGGGATGCAGAGGGAGGACTATTTTATCCGCCGGGTTATTTTTAGGATAAATGATCAACTCATTAACTTCGATGGCCGTCTGCAATAAGCTCATTATCGGGTATTCCCGCTGTGTAAGAAAATGGTTATTGGTATCAACCAGCATAAATCGCCGGTCGTATTGAAGACCACGCAATGTGAGCGGTGCTGATGACACCTCGAAGCCACCGAGTGATTTTACAGGATAAATATAGAGTTGACTAATGTGGTGCATGCCGCAAAGTTCCTGATTTTATTTGTTTTATTAAACGCAGGTTAAATTATTGCGGCCTTTATTTTTGATCCATTCTGGCGAATGCGGGTAGCATTCTATTAAAGCCCAGGTGAGGCTTGGCTTGTTATACACCATGATTGGCTAATCTTTTTTCATCGTACTTTTGGAAATATAATTTTTGAAAGATGAAGCCGACCATTACCATAGTGTACTGCCCAAAGTGTAACTGGTTGCTCAGATCAGCCTATATTGCCCAGGAGTTATTGACCACTTTTACTGATGATCTGAAAGGCATAACATTACAACCATCGGAAGTAAGCGGCGTTTTTCGAATCGCCATTGATGATAAACAAATATTTGATCGTAAAGAATACGGAGGTTTCCCGGATATAAAAGAATTAAAACAACTGGTCCGCGACAATGTCAGTCCGGGGAAAAACCTGGGACACTCCGATACAAAACCAGGTAGTATTAAAAATGAAGAATCGGTTTAAATAACGCCGTATTCATCACTGATTATTCATTAGTCCTTATCGGTATTCATTCCCTTTTTATACAAACCTACCAGCTCTGCAAAGCCAACTATATACTCGCTCATGGCTATTTCCAATTGCGCTTTATCAGCTGATCCCGGGAGATCAAGGACAGTATTTAAAGCGTACACCTTAAAGAAATAACGGTGCGTACCTGAAGGCGGACAGGGGCCGCCATAGTTTTGTTGTTTAAAATCATTGAGCCCCTGGATGCCATGGACTTCATTTTCTTTAATATGATGCGTAACAGGTATGTTCCAAATAAGCCAATGCACCCATGCTGTAGAGGATGCATCCGGGTCATCAACCACCAGCACGAGGCATTTAGCTTCCGAAGGAATATTTTCAATATCGATGGGTGGACTGACGTTGATCCCGTCACAGGTATACTTTGACGGGATCAACCCATTTTCTACAAATGCAGTACTGCTTACTTTCAACACTTTATAATTTATAGCCGTCGCTGCCGCATCATTTTTCATATACCTTTTTTATTGTACAGAAGGAGGAACTTCACTCGGGATCTCAGGTTGAAAAGGCCCTTCTTCTGGCATGGCTCCCGGATCTTCTTCAGGTATTGATGGACTTTCAGGAACATCTGGTGGCACTACTTCCGGCATCTTTTCGGGGGTCGGCATTTCCTCCGGTATACCTGGCACTTCTCCAGGTATTTCGGGATTTGTATTATTGTTCATATTTCGTTTTTTATTTTTTTAAAATGATGATTTGCTGCCGGTTAATATTTTTAATAAAACAAGTGAACCTGCGTCATTCAATTACAGGTAAAAAATCGTGCCTAAAATCAATCATAGAACCACTTATTTATTTTTACCAAAAAACCGTGTATAAGGCCGTGAGTATTCCCATTATGATCACAGAACCTATGGCAAATCCCGGCGTAATTCTAAACATCGACTTATCAACTTCAATAACATGGACCTCATTCTTTTTGTTGGGATTAATGAGTGTTATCGCCACCATCATAACTACAATTGCAATAAAAGTTATGCTCATCCTGTCCAAAAAAGGATAATCAGGAAAAGCACCATTCGTCCATATTGGCAGAAATTTTAAGACCGTAGAAATTGGTATGGTAAGTACCGCCCCGGTTAGCGCAGCGGCAGCAGTTGTGCGTTTCCAAAACATTCCCAGTAGAAAAATCGCCAGCACACCGGGCGAAAAAAAGCCCACATATTCCTGGATGAACTGGTAAGCCTGGTCGAGCGATTTTAAAGCAGGTGCAACAAGCCCTGCAATTACCATCGCTATCAGCACCACCCACCTTCCTACCGATACCATCTTTTTTTCGGATGCTTCCTTATTAA
>JBDSLD010000354.1:0-12266 GCA_039916545.1 Ferruginibacter sp. | reverse complement strand
TTCAAAGAAGCAAAAACAGCAGCGTTCCGGTTATCCGCCAGCTGGCGGACCGGCTGTGGAGGCAAAAGTAGAGAGTTGACAGGTAGTTGGTGAAGTGAAGATTCGGATTAGAAAATAATCTAAAACCCTTACCAGTTATTAATACAGCGTTTGCTTGCAGACACTAAATAGCATATAAAACTTTTTAAAGTTTTATATGATTACCACTATCCTTCTCAAAAAAATTAAAAATAATTTAACATTTACCCCCCCATTTTTAACCTGCCGGAGTTTTTATAAAAAAGCCTGGTTTGGTTAACTACAAAACTCAACTCAAGAGATTACTTGAAAAATCTGACTGGACCGCAGAGGAAAGACAATGGCTATTAAATTTTTTGAAGAATTCGGATGAGGCTGAATTCAAAAATTTGATGGAAGGTTTTTTTGCAAATGATTTTAATGAACATAGATCCATAAATCATGACATTTCTGAAAAATTATTATCAGGTATCCATGAAATAACCGGCATTGATAAAAAGCAGGCAAAGGCAAAACTGGTACGCCTCTGGACAACCAGGATGGTATCCGCGTGTATAATTACTTTGCTGGCCTTTGGTAGTTATTTATTAATAAAAGATTCATCCCAAAAACCGGTTTTTATAAAAAAAACAGGCAGCCGGGAGTACAAAAATGATGTAGCGCCGGGTGGCGATAAAGCAACACTGACATTAGCGGATGGATCTGTCATTTTTCTTGATGATGTAAACAATGGAACGCTTGCACAACAAGGCAATACTAAAGTAATAAAGTTAAACGGAAAGCTGAATTACAATGCAGCCGGATCAGTTGCCAGCGAGATCTTTTATAACACAATAGCTACTCCCCGTGGCGGCCAGTACCAGGTTGAATTACCTGATGGGAGTATGGTCTGGTTAAATGCAGCTTCATCGCTTCGCTTTCCCACAGCCTTTGTGGGTAGAGAACGAAAAGTAGAAATAAGCGGTGAGGTTTACTTTGAAATAGCAAAGAATAAAACCATGCCTTTTATTGTAACCGTGAACGGCGCCGAGATAAAGGTAACCGGTACGCATTTCAACGTGATGGCATATGATGATGAACTTACTCTTCAAACAACTTTATTGGAAGGTGCTGTAAATTTTGTAAAAGATGGCAGAAATACAATACTTAGACCCGGCCAGCAATCCCAACTGACAAAGTACGGTCAGTTAAAAGTGCTGGATGAAGTGGACATTGAGAAAATAGTAGCCTGGAAGAATGGCTTTTTTAATTTCGAAGGTTCAGATTTTGCAACGATCGCAAAGCAGTTATCACGATGGTACGATGCTGAAGTGGTGTATGACCGGAAGATAAATGACTTGTTTTATGCAGAGATACCAAGGGATACAAAGCTATCCGATGTGTTACGGGCAATGGAACTTACCGGTAAAGTACATTTTGAAATAGAGGGAAGAAAAATAATTGTGTTGCCATAATACATCCTGTTTGTCTAAAATAGACTAAAAATTTATCATCTTCTAAACCCCCTTTACATTAACATCCCGGCATGGGCTTGTTCTCTTCCGTCAAAAATCAGTTTCGCTTAAAAATACCTATAACTATGATTTGCCACTTTTAAAGAAAGCCCGATTTTCGGACACTTTCTTCAACAATATTATTCACCCGTATAAACAAAAGAAAGACACCAACTAAATATTGAAACACCGGTCAAGCCATTGTTGAAAAATAATACGAGAACCGGCACAGCATTTAAAAAAGCCGGACCACCGCTGCCAGGCGGGATCCGGAAAATTATCAGGCTAATGTCTGAAACGATCGAACGATTCTTATTAGTAACCTAACAAAACAAATCTATGAAATTAATTGCTTGCAGCCTCTTCGGCCTTCGAAGAGATAACGTTGCCAAACTACTGTTAATTATGAAAATGAATGCGTTTTTTTTATTGGCTCTTTGCCTTAACGCGGGCGCAAAAAGCTATTCGCAAAAAATTACTCTTTCGCAAAAAGATGTTCCCCTGAAAAAAGTTTTCCGGGAGATCAGCAAACAAACAGGCTATACTTTTGTGTACACCAAAAGCCTTTTACAAAAATCGAAAAATGTTACTTTGGTAACAACAGATGCAACCCTCGACTTTGTACTGGCAGAATGTTTCAAGGACCAGCTGCTCACTTATACTATTTTAAATAAGCTTATTATTATAAAAGAAAAAGCAGGAGAGACTCAAAAAGTGAACGTGTTGATATCCCTGCCGCCTCCGCCCGCAATAAATATTTCAGGAACGATTACGGATGATAAGGGGCTACCATTGAACGGAGCGACCATCCTCGTAAAAGGCACTTCCAGGGCAACCAGGTCTGATGCCAACGGTAATTTTCTGATCGATGCGGAACGCAATGCCACACTGGTAATTTCTTTCGTAGGATTTGAATCCACTGAAGTGAAAGTGGGTGAAAGTCCTACTGTTTCTGTGCAATTAAAACCTAACGTTGCCATCGGCGAACAGATCGTCGTGATCGGGTACGGTACGTCCAGGAAATCTGACCTTACCGGAGCTGTTGCAACTGTTACCGGTGAAAAATTATTGGACAGGCCATCCACTAACGTGTCCCAGGCGCTGCAGGGAAGGATCGCCGGAGTAGAGGTTATTGTAAATACCAGCGCACCGGGCGAGGCCGCCAAGGTACGTATCCGTGGCACCAGCTCTATCAATTCCAGCACAGATCCATTGTATGTGGTAGATGGCGTTATCGGTGTTGATGCCAACACGCTCAATCCAAATGATATATCCTCCGTGGAAGTTTTGAAAGATGCCTCGTCTACCGCTATTTATGGCGCACGTGGTGCAAACGGCGTAATTCTTATTACCACAAAACGGGGTATCAAAGGCAAAACGCGTATTCTTTATGATAACTATGTATCGTTGAATACTATTTCGCGTCACCTCAAAGCATTGAATGCTGATGAATTCATGCAGGTATATAAACTCGCTTATCAAAACACGCAGAAGTATGATTCTGCAGGTTTTGCCCAGGGAAAATATATCGCTAATAACCCGGCAAATTTTCCAAAGCTTTTTGATGCCAGTGGAAAGCCATTGTACAATACCAATTGGGAAGAAGAAGTGTATAAGCCTTCGGTAAGTCATAACCACCAGCTTATGCTGCAGGGAGGATCTGAAAAATCAGCTTTTAGTTTGTCTTTAAATTATCTTGACCAGGATGGTTTAATGATCGAGTCCTGGTTTAAAAGATATTCTGCGCGCTTCACCATGGACAATGATGTAAACAAATGGTTGAAGATCGGCGGAAGCATGTCTTTGATAAAAAGTACAGAAAGACTGGTGTCGGATGCCAATGGCGGATTGAATGTTTCGCGTATGGTAATTGAAGGTATTCCCATTATCCCGATAAAATATCCGGATGGAACCTGGGGCGGCAATAGTGATTTCCCTGGAATGGAAGGAGGAAGCAACCCGGTAAATATTGCTAAGAACAGGTTTACGCTGATCAACCTGGTCCGGTCTATCGGTAATGTATATGCCCTTTTTCACATCACCAAAGACCTCGACTTCAGAAGTGATTTCGGCTTTAATTTAAATTCTCAAAAAAATAATTTTTATTCGGGCCGTGAGCTATCTTCTCTTTCTTTAAATGAAAGGGGCGTAGCGAGTATCAATAACTGGATGGGAAACTACTGGCAAAGTGAAAATTACCTTACTTACAATAAGCAGATCAGGAGCAATCATAAATTGACCGCTTTATTGGGCCTTTCCTGGCAAAGAAATTATTCCGAATACCAGGGCGCCAGTGTATCAAACTTTATTGATGATTACTGGCAGTGGCACAACCTTGGCGCCGGTACGGGCGATCGTGGAATCGGGTCATCAGATGAGCAATGGTCGATGAATTCATACTTCGCCAGGATAACCTATAATATCAGTGATAAATATTTATTTACGCTGACCGGACGGTATGACGGGTCGTCAAAATTCGGGCAGAATAATAAGTATGCCTTCTTCCCTTCTGCCGGTGCCGCCTGGAACATATCCAAGGAAGATTTCATGAAGGACAATAGTACCTTTACTAACCTGAAACTAAGGGCCAGTATAGGATCTACAGGTAACCAGGAAATTGGTACCTATCGTTCCTTTCAATTATTGGGTTCGGGAACAACCTTGTTTAACGGGCAGAGAGAACCAACGATTAACCGGTCAAGTTTTGGTAATCCCGATCTTAAATGGGAGCGCGTAAACCAATACGATATCGGCCTCGAGGTGGGGTTATTCAACCGGTTAAATATCACTGCCGATTATTATCACCGCGTAACAAAAGACATGCTGCTGGATGCACCCATTCCCTGGACATCCGGTTTATCAACTGTAACGCAAAACATAGGTTCATTGCAGAATAGCGGTGTTGAACTTGCGGTAAATGCACAGATCGTAAAATCACAGAGCCTGACCTGGTCGGCAGATGCCAACTTTACCATTAACAGGAATAAGATATTGCATTTGGGATCTAATAATGATGATATTTATCCTGGTCCCTGGTTCCTGGGCCAAACAAATATCCTACGTGTGGGATGGCCGATCGGTACTTTCTGGGGATACATCAGGGATGGCGTCTGGCAGACAAAAGATGCCGCCGAAGCGAAAAAATATAATTTGCTGCCAGGCGATATAAAATGGAGGGATATCAATAACGACGGCAAAATTGATGACGCCGATAATACAAGACTGGGCCAGGCGTATCCGAAGTACACATTTAATATTTCCAATACGTTCAATTTCAAAAACTTTGATTTTACGTTTGATATCCGCTATGTGGGAGGGGTAAATACCGTCTCCAACTTTATGCACTCTACGGAAGACAGGCAGGCAATTGCCAACAGCCTTGCCTCGGTACTTGGCGCCTGGACACCTGCTAATCAGAATAGCAATATCGCAGAGGTCCGCTATTATGGGTCATTCTATCAAACACATATCGATAGTCATTGGGTACAGGATGGATCATTTATTCGCGGGCAGAATTTTGTTTTGGGTTATTCCATTCCAGACAACACTGCAAGCAAGTGGCATATAAACCGGCTCCGGTTTTATGTAAGCGCTCAGAACCTGTTTTTAATAACCGATTACTCCGGTTACGATCCGGAAGTAAATACATTCGGCGGGCAGCTGACACAGAACCAGGACTTTTTTCCTTATCCGCATCCCCGCACTTTCAATGCCGGCTTAAACCTTTCTTTTTAACCTGACAAACGATTTGAAATGAGAAACATAAAATATATAATTACGATCGGATTGGTCTCAGGCTTGCTATCCTGCTCCAAATTTCTGGATGATGATCCTTCGGGGTCACTGACACCAGGATCAAATGTTACCAGTCCTACAATAGCAAGGGCATTCGCCAATTCAGCTTATTCTAATCTAAACACGCTCGACCAGGCTAGTGGTGGTTATGGTGGCAACACTGCCTCACTGATGGAGTTTATGACGGGTAAAGCATCGGGCAATGCGCAAACAGAAAGCTTCCGGTTTTACCAGTTGACCTATGACGCGCAATCATTTTATATTGATACCTGGTGGCAGGGCTTGTATACGGGGATTGCAAATTGTAACCTCGCATTACAGAAGATAGAAGAGATACCACAGGATGCCGCTGTTAAATTAAAGACACTGGGCGAAGTGCATGCGCTGCGGGCCTTGTATTATTTCTATCTTGTCCGCATGTATGGCGATGTGCCCAAGGTAACCGAAGTAGTTTCAGATCTTAATAATGTGCGCCCTTCACGTTCGCCCGTTAAGGAAATTTATGATGATATCATCATCCCTGACCTGGTTGCTGCCGAAGCATCCACATTGCCCTGGCAGGATAATACCGGTAAGGTTTCTATGGGTGCGATCAAATCTTTGCTGGCTGATGTTTACCTCACTTATGCAGGTTTTCCTGTAGGTGGCGGGCAGCAATTTTATGCAGAGTCGGCCAAACGTTCCAAAGAAGTGATCGACAACGGCGGTTATTCCCTCTATCCGGAATATACGGATATGATTAAACCTGCGAATAAAAATAAAGGGGAATTTATCTGGCAGGTTCAGTTTGCGGCAGGCATCAACGACAATGACCTTACTGCAAAAGCATTGCCTCAATACCAGGATATTGCCGTTTATTCTGATGAGTTTGGAGGACTGGTGCCCAATGTCCAGTTTATTTCAAGCTATCCTGCAGGCGATAAACGTGTTCAGGAAAGGCAATTTTATTATACCAAATACCCAAGGAACGGATCAACAACTGATACGGTAATTTTGGGCGGACATTATATTTACAAATGGTTCGATGTAAATGCGGTTACCAATTCTGCCCACTCCGATCTCAACTATACGATCTATCGCTTAGCGGATGTAATGCTGATGTATGCCGAAGCATCTAACCAGGCGGAGGGTGCGCCAAATGCTCTTGCAAAAGGCGCGGTTGATGCGATCAGGCAAAGGGCGCAGCTTGCCCCGATCGGCGCATTGTCGAAGGACGCATTTGAAAAAGAAGTTTGGATGCAGCGATACCTTGAGCTGGCTTTTGAAGGGAAGGTTTGGTTTGATATGCTGCGTACCCGTAAAGTAAGAAATGACCTCACTGCTAATTTTGATAATTTCGTCGGCCATACAACCACCTGGGGCAAAACGTTTACAGAGAACCAGTTGCTGTTCCCAATTCCTCTAAGAGAAATAAATAATAATCCGAACCTTACACAAAACAAAGGTTTTTAATAAGTAATTTATTGCTGCGAATGCACGAATAAATACAGGTATGAATTTGTATTCATTCGTGCCAATTCGTGTCATTGTTGGCAACTAATTTACACGCAGTTTGGCATAAGTTAAAATTTTTCCCGAATGCATAAATAATCACGCATCATTTTTTTAATTGTCTTTTATTCGTGGTACTTTGTGGATTCATAGCAATTTTTTTAACCAGTTAATATTTGACGATTAATTATGAAAAGAAGACAGTTTATCAAGCAGGCCTCTATTGCTGCGGGCGGAACATTAATAATGCACGACCTGTTTGCAAAGAACCAGGATAAATTATACGGCCATAATAACATGACCTATAAGTTAGATAAAGGTTGGGCCAAAACAAATTCATCCCAATTCCCCGTAAACGACTGTCATGAGATGGTACAGGACAGCAAAGGAAGAATTATTCTGCTGACCAATGAATCAAAAAATAATATCCTCATTTATACTACCGGGGGAAAATTATTAGATAGCTGGGGACATATTTTTCCTGGTGCCCACGGCTTAACACTTCACAATGAAAATGGAACGGAGTTTTTATACATCACCGATACATCAAAACACCAGGTTTATAAAACAACCCTTGATGGAAAAGTATTACTGACGATCGATACGCCGATGGATGCAGGGATATATAAAAAGGTGGAAGAATTTGTGCCGACAGAAACAGTGGTTGATGACGATGGTGATATCTTTATTGCCGATGGATATGGCGCCCAATACATACTTCGATATGATAGCAAAGGGAAATTAAAAAACCATTTTGGCGGCAGGGGAGAAGGTGATGCGCACCTGGATAATGCCCACGGTATTTGTTTCGACACAAGGAAGGATAAAAATTCGCTGATCATTACTGACAGGACGAGGACCTGCTTTAAAAAGTTCACTAAAGATGGCCAGTTAACCGATATCATCAAGCTTCCGGGTGCATGTGTTTGCAGACCGGTAGTAAAAGGAGAGCATTTATATGCAGCTGTTTTACGCTCGCCCAACATGGATGCTGCCGGAACGGGCTTTGTTACAATAATTGACAAAGACAATAAAGTGGTCAGCAATATTGGCGGAACCGAACCAAAATATGTCGATGGGGTATTGCAACAAATGGTGCAGGAAGATAAAATATTTGTTCACCCGCATGATGTGTGTGTAGATAGCGACGATAATATTTACGTGGCACAATGGGCCTCAGGTAAAGTATATCCTTATAAATTGACAAGAAGCAGTTAAAATATGAGGAATAAAAATTTATAATAAAATTTGATGGCAGCCGTGGATAAAGAGTGCTGGAAATTTCAGCCTTTTTACTCACGGTGCCATCTTCCTAACACATCCCAACTTGATTTTTATTTGCTCTTTTCGTCTGAAAAAATACCAATTAGAAATAGCTTCAATTTAATCGCAATACTGAATCTAAGGTCAATTACTTCAGGCAGGTTTATAGTAACGGTTAATTTGCCCTCAACCCATCCCAGGCATCCAGCTTAACAACCACAAATAAACGAAGATGGATATTTTAAAAGCAATCAATGATTGGTTAACCGGGTTCTTCGGAATTAACGAACTGATAAAAATTATCAAATCGGGAGATTACAGTTCTTTTCTTACTTACAAAGGCATCGTTTCGATCATCGGCCCGCTTTTTCCAATCGTGTTGGTAGTAGAAATATTAGTAGCGTTATTGTATAAAAAGTTCAAAGCCATTGATTATAAAATATCATTTTTTTCATACGTACTTAATGCAGTGATCGGCCGGTTTATTTCAATCGCCGCTATTGTTTTTTGCATCGGCCTTTTTGAAAGATATGCCATATTTAAGACAACTTTTACCTGGTACTGGTTTATCTACGGCTATATCGTTTGGGAATTCGGGCACTTTATTTATCACTATCTCGGGCACAAAGTCAGGCTGTTCTGGTGTTTACATTCTACGCATCATGCGCCGCAAACCATGAACCTGTCTATCTCTTATGCACATTTCTTTTTAGAAGGGCCCTATGCGGATGTGATAAGAACAACCGTATGCATACTATTGGGCGTTAATCCGCCAATGTTATTTGTGATCATGTTCATAGATGGCTTCTGGGGCGGATTCATACATATCGGTGAGCACATGGTAAAGGATGGAAGATTAGGTTTTCTTGGCAAATACATCCTTACGCCCTCGCATCACAGGGTGCACCATGCTAAAAATCCGTTGTACATGGATACTAACTTTTGTAACCTGCTGAATATATGGGACAGGGTTTTTCATACTTATCAACCCGAAGACAAAAATATTCCCGTTAAATATGGCATCACGCGGGAAATGAAGCCAAACAGTTTTATCGATAGTTATTTCGGCGAATTCAGCTGTCTTATAAAAGATGTCGTTAGAGCGCCTGGCTTAAAAAATAAAGTACTGTACATTTTTATGCCGCCAGGCTGGAGCCATACGGGAGATAATAAAACGGCAGGAAAAGTAAGGGGGGAATTTATAAAAACTTACATCCCTCCCGAAAACAAAGAAGTCGTTGAAAAGTCGCCTTCCGAAAAAAAATTAGTGAGCTGATAAAAATAACTGACCAGGCATGGATAAAATTTACAGGCAAGGCGCCATTGGAGCATTGCTGGATGAATATGAGCGGGCAATTGCTGATTTAAAAAATGTGATCGAAAAGATTCCGGATAAGTTATTGACAGTTATCACTGATCCGGATACGGGAGATGAAAACTGCAGATCGATACAGGCAATTTTAGCTCATGTGGTGCACTCGGGTTATGGCTACGCAACCAGTATCCATAACATGAAGGGTAATATTATCAGGCGGCCAGGCAAAATATTTCATACAACTGTTAAAGAATATGTGGATGATCTGACAAGTGTTTTCACATTTACGGAAAATATTTTTAAAGAGATTAAAGATGATGAATTGGAACAATTCAATGATTCATTAAAAATACAAACAGGATGGGGACAGTTGTATGATACTGAACAACTGACCGAACACGCGATCGTACACATTCTCCGGCACAGGCGTCAAATTGAACGGATCACACTTAAGGAGTTGGGAGAAACAATCTTTTCCTGAACCTTTTAAATTTTCAACATCTTAATACTTTCAATACCTCAATATCTAATCTCCATCTTCGATATCATTTTGTAAATTACACTTTCGGAATTTATCGAAATGAAAAGCCTTGTATGAAAAAATTATTTTTAGCTACTCTTTTATTTGTCTTCCTGTTTGGAAATTTAGTGACTGTGTTTGCCAATGTGCGCTTGCCGGCAATTATCGGTACACATATGGTACTTCAACAAAACAGTACGGTCAATATCTGGGGTTGGTGCGACCCCGGGGAGAAGGTTAGTGTAAGTCCTGCCTGGGATACAACCACTTATCATGCTACCGGTTTTTCCAACGCGAAATGGAGCCTGCAAATTAAAACACCCGCAGCCGGGGGGCCTTATAAAATCACTATTAATGGATACAACACGATTGTGCTGGAAGATGTGCTGGTCGGCGAAGTATGGGTCTGCAGCGGGCAAAGCAATATGGAAATGAGTTACAACTGGGGCGTAAAACAATACAAGGCCGATATTGAAAATGGAGCCAATAAGCATATCCGTTTTTTTCAAATTCCAAAGCTCACAGCTGATTACCCACAGGATGATACTAAAGGAATGTGGGTTGTTTGCGATACGGAGAATTTAAAACGGTTCAGTCTTGTCGGGTACTTTTTTGGCCGGCAATTACAACAAAGTCTCAATATGCCTGTCGGCCTGATCAATACAAGTTGGGGTGGTACACCTGCAGAAACATGGACGCCAAAAGACACCATAGAAAACAATGAGGTACTAAAGACTGCAGCTGGTAAATTGAAAGCGGCTGATGGCTGGCCGGTTAGTGCGGGCTTTACTTACAATGCCATGATCAACCCAATTATTAATTATGCTATTGCTGGCGCGATATGGTACCAGGGCGAAGCCAACGTTAACACCGCGTCAACTTACACCCAGCTTTTACAAACAATGATCGCCACCTGGCGCAAAGTTTGGAAAAAAGATTTTCCTTTTTATTTTGTTCAAATCGCGCCCTTTGCCGGGTATGGAGAAAAAGGAATCTCGTCGGCTTTACTGCGCGAAGCGCAAACCAGGGCTTCGGCATTTCCTAATACGGGTATGGTAGTTATACATGACCTGGTTGACAATATCCATGACATCCATCCTCAGCAAAAAAAGGAAGTGGGACTGCGATTGGCAAATTATGCACTGGCAGAAACTTATGGTAAAAAAGAAACAATATATAAAAGTCCCATGTATAAAAATGTTGCGATCGTAAAAGACAGGGCGGTCATCAATTTTGAAAATGCTGATAAAGGAATAATGAGTAAAGGTGATACGATTACCGGGTTCTATATTGCGGGAGCAGACAAAATATTTGTGCCTGCAATGGCAAAAATACAGGGCAATACCATTGTTGCCTGGAACAAAAATATCAAAGCGCCGGTGGCGGTACGTTTTGGTTTTACGAATGACGGGATACCAAACCTGTTTGGCAAAGACGGCCTGCCGGTAAGTATCTTTCGTACAGACGATTGGGATGTAAAAACAGAACCGAAGTAAAATATTTTAACTGGCGACTGGCCAATAAGCACACGATATTATGATATTCAATTATAAAAATATTGCGCTCGCTCTCTGCTTTATTTGTTTAGGTGGTTCTTCTCTCCGAACAAATCCAGGCACAACTAACTCCCTGCCTGCATCCGGTTTAAAACCTTATGGCCGCTTCATATTGAACAGCCAGCACGATCTCGAACTAATCAGCTCCGCCGTACATTTCGGTTTTAGTTTTGGGGGAAAGGAATGCCGGGTGTTTGCGTCTATCCCTAATGCAAATGGCCATAACTATTTACAATACGAACTGGATGGGATTTATCAAAAAAGGATAAAGATTTCGGGTGGCACAAAGGAGCCGGTAGTGATCACCGTGCCAACGGAAGGGCGCCACATCATATGGATATACAAAGCGACCGAAGCGCATACAGGCCCGGTAATAATCCAAAAAATAACCGGTGAAAACGTTCAGCCGGTACGGGAACCTGCTGCTCCTGTGATAGAATTTATTGGTAACAGCATCACCTGCGGCGCCGCTGCGGATCCTGCTGAAATACCTTGTGGTACGGGCGAATACCACGACCAGCACAATGCGTACTACGCTTATGGACCAAGAGTAGCGCGGGCGCTGGGCACCGGTTTTGTTTTAAGCAGCGTAAGTGGTATAGGCATATACCGAAATTGGAACAGCGACGGCCCTACCATGCCGCTGGTATATGAAAAAACTGATTTCCAGGAAACTAATCCGCAACATTGGAACTTTGATTTTTTTACTCCGCGGATCGTCAGCATTGCTTTGGGAACCAACGATTTTAGCCGGGGAGACGGCATTAAAAAAAGATTGCCATTCGACAGTACAACTTTTGTGAATGCCTATATCA
>JBDSLD010000353.1:0-11788 GCA_039916545.1 Ferruginibacter sp. | reverse complement strand
GCCCGCAAGCCCGGCACCCAGGTTTGGTGCAGGACTTAAAGAAACGTCCTTCGCGCTTACTTTTGAAATAGCGCCGGATACAGTGGACCGCGATTGTGTTCCATAACCGACAACAACGACATCATTCAGTGAGTTGACTTCCACTTCCATCTGTACATTGATCTCGGTACGACCATTCAATTTTACTTCCTGCTTTTTATACCCCGTGAATGAGATGATCAACGAAGCATTTTCATCTGCTACTTTCAAAGAAAAATTACCGTTGTCGTCTGTAATGGTGCCTTGCTGTGTTCCTTTAACAGCAATAGAAACGCGTGAAATACCGGAGCCATTCCGATTCGTGATCTTTCCTTTTACTTCGACTGGTGGCGGCACAACCGGCACGGGCAAACCGTCCGGGATATTGACCATTGGTTTCCTTGAAAGCAGGATGGTTTTGTCCTCGATCTGGTAATTGAGCGGCTGGTCCTTCAATACAATATTGAGAAAATCAGCCAGGGGCATATTGCTGACAGAAAGAGAAATAGGCTTGGTATCAGCAAGCACATTGGTACTGGTAAAAACCACGTAGCCGGTTTGTTTTTTGATGGCCTTAAATACCTTCTGTAAAGAAATATTCTTGCCGGAAAATGTTACGCTTTGTGCCGCCGTATGAGCTTGTACATTCATAAAGGCGACAGTAAGCAGTAAAAAAGTTAGTTTCATTACTAACAGGGTTTTGGTGAGGTTCCGGCGCATGGGTGTGTGCCGGGACATACAATCGTTTTTTTGCATACCTTCGTTTTGCTTTTAGGTTAAAAAGAATCGTTAACTGCGAGAATTGGAAACCTGAATCATTCGGCCGGAAGTGTTCGTAGCACTCCCGGTTTTTTATTCGGGCCATCCAGTAATTTAAATCACCTATTGATAATTATTATTTTAAATTAATGGCCTTAAACTGAATATAGATATTGAATTTTAGAACGGGACTTAAAACCTCTCATTCATACATCAGCGCTGATTGTAGTTAAGGCAATACAACAAGCCGGCGCCCTTCCTCTATCTTGAAATGCACACCCGCTCCCTGCAACCCTTTTAATACGCCTGACAAACTTATGTTCCTGCTCATTTCACCTACGAATTGCAGGTCGGGAATACCAGCCTGGTAAGTTACATTGATATCATACCAGCGGGATAATTGCCGCATCACCTCACCCAATTTTAATCCCTCAAAATTGAACAATCCATCCTTCCAGGCCATGATCTTTTCTATATCAACGTCTTTAGATAATTCAATCCTGTTATTGGATGAAAGTAGGTTTTTGATGCTTGCCTGTTGCCCGGGAAATAGTAAGGCATTTTGCTGTCCGGCAACCATTTTGATCTTCCCTTCCAGCAAAGTAGTCTGTATACTTGCCTCCTCATCATATGCATTGATGTTGAAATGAGTACCGAGTACTTCTACCTTTGCCTTGTCATTAATGCTTACAATAAATGGCATTTTCGGGTTCTTTGCTATTTCAAAATAGGCCTCTCCCTTTACAATTACCTGGCGCGTGGCACCAGTAAAAAATGTGGGGTAAGTGATACTGCTACCGGCGTTCAGCCATACCTGCGAACTATCGGGTAAGCTCAGCCTGAATTGCCTGCCACGTGGAGTGGACATTGTATTGTACATGGGCACTTCTGATGATTTTCCGGTTGGATCATAGGTCAGCTGGCCATTCTTTAACACCAACTGTGTTCCATTTTGCACAGCCACTACCCCATTGCCCAGGCTATCAAGCACCACCTGTGTGCCATCCGCCAATTGAAGGATGGCGCCCTGTTTGCCTGGTGCCACATCCGGGGCCGTTGCTTTGGGAACCTGGATTACCGTTGCCTGCTGAGTTATTTTACCACGTTGCATCCAGGCATAAGAACCTGCAGCAATAGCAATGACCAGGGATGCGGCGGCCCATATCCACCTGCGTTGTAAAGGCAGGCGACGTACTGGAGTAATTAATTCGATTTCTTTGTTGCTGATCTTATCTGCCTGCAGTAATTGCATGGCCAGTTGCTTCCAGTGTTCTTCATCCAGGTTAGTTGCAGGCGTTGCTTCCTGCATCATTTGCTGCAACGACTCTTTTATAAGTTCTCCTTCGGGATCATTTTGAAACAGCAGTTTTAATTCGGCTGTCTCAGCCGGCGTAAGTTCCGACTTCCCGTATTGCCCCAGGAGATAAGTTATTCTTTTATTCATATCCTATAAAATGGATTACAACATATAAGATGCTTGTAAAAGAATTTAGGACCTCTCTTCCGGAAAAAAAATTATGAAAAAATTATTACCAGGATAACAGGCAGGTAGTATTCTGAATTTTTCAGGTGCTCGCGAATGGATTTGAGCGATTTTACAAGGGAGTTTTTTACGGTAAGCGGAGATAGATTTAATACCTGGGCAATTTCCGGGATCTTTAGCAATTCACTGCGACTTAAATTATAAATGCGTTTTTGCTGGGTCGGCAATTGATTTACGGCTTGCTGGATTAATTGCTTTATTTCTTTAGCCGTTAAATGCTCCTCGGTTACATTGGCACATTCATTTGAACCGTTCAATTTTATGGCTGAAAAAAGTTTTTCATCAAGCAATGTTTTCCTTAATTGAGCATAGCATTCATTGGACGCGATACGGAAAATATATGCATTGGGGTTTTCTACATCAGCCAGTTTTTCGCGGTTTAGCCAGAGCTTTAAAAATGTTTGCTGGATGATCTCTTCTGAAAGCTCGGCAGATCTTAACAGTTGAGTTACGAAGGGAAATAAGATGCGGCTGTATTGAACAAATAGTTGGGTGAAGGCTGCTTCATTTCCATTAGACAGCCCTAAAAATAACTCTTTCTCATTTATCGTTGGATAATTAGCCAAAGCAACCAGGTTAGTAATGCAAAATACATTAAAACAATAACAGATGACAAATCAAAGATGGAGATTATCGCTTTTGCCTGATTTAATTATAAAATAAAAATTTGTTATTTATTGACCGCTCAATTTTGAAAATTTATTCCCTCAGTTGTTTATCACAAATTCGGACCAAATTATTGATTGTTGATTTGAGGAACTAACATTTCAACAAAACGGTCATCAAAAATATTTTTGGAACACTTGCAAAACAGCAAACTTGTCACTATTTTATCCTTCTCGTTGATTAAGTATGTTAACATTGCCTCACAGGAAATAAAAAGTAAAATGGCAGATGTTGTACAAGTTATCATGACTTGTAATTCATATTTCACCTAAAATTAAAAAAAATATTATGGCTAAGGGAATCGTTGTTATTGATGCTGGTCATGGTGGCTCTCTTGATGTAGGAGGCTCCTCAAAAAATAATGCGGTAAGTACAAGTGGCGTACCCGAAAAAAATATCACCCTACGTTTTGCCTTCCTGGTTCGGGATGCGTTGCAGGAAATGGCGCAACCTGGCGGTCACGATATAAAAATATTTCTAACGCGGGAAACAGGTATTAACCCTGGACTTTCAGCCCGGGCAGCCGTTGCCAAATCAAAAAAAGGCAGCTATTTTTTTAGCGATACATTGCAATGGTGTCAATAGGACAACACGTGACACAGAAACGTTGATCAGTCCTAAAGACATCAATTCAAATCATGCAGCGGATAAGGCGCTGGCAGGCCGTATACAAAAAGCTACTTTCAATGCAATAAAAGCACATGACAGCGATGCTAAAGACCGGAAGGTGAAAGAACAAAAACCAGGAGTATTAAATGAGGCCAGCCTGGGCACAAAGGCCCGTGGTTGCCTGTTGGAAATCGAATTTATAGATGTGCCTGCTGTTGACAGTTTGATAAATATCGGGCCAAATTCGCCGAAGGTACGCGAAGACATCAGCAAAGCTATTGCAACGGCGTTGTTAGAAGATATCGTTGCAAATCAATAAACACTTCAACGGGTAAAATTTATTTTCTTTTACTTAGTTTCATTGCCAGTTGCCGGGTTTCCCAGTAGCTGTCATATTTGATTTCACGCAGTATCTTATCAGGAATAATATCAGTCTCAATAAGAATCTCCACCACTCTTTTTCGGCAAACGCCACAGGTTAGTTTGTCATAGAGCACCCATAGTGGCGCCAGGCATTCTGTTGTTTGGTTGGTTTTATAAATTTTTATAAAATCAACCGCCAGGTTGTGAACATTTTCTTCTTTTACATGGTGCTCCGCGATTTTGGTAAGCAACACACTATCCCCGGGCCGGTAGTTTTTAATCAACAACGGGAGGTAGATCCAGGGGGCTTTGGTACTGCTTAATTTCTCTACCGCAAAATGACGAATATCTCTGCCTGCAAATAATCTCAATGCCTCCACAGCCCATTTCACAACTTCTTTTTGTGCATTTAAATTACTTTGTGCCATTTGCAAAAGTGGCTGGTAAGGATAAGGGAATTTGATATCGTAAAATATACTAAGGTATTTACCTTTTTTAAACCGGTCGGGTTCAACCAGCAATGCATCCGCTACCTGCTTGATCTCCTTCCTGGAAAGAGACTTTGCATAAGAAGACGAAATATAAGATCGCCTGCGATCCATTAGTTGTTCTTTTATGGTATCGTAATTGTAAACAGGCCGTTGATAATTCTGCCAATCTTCTTCATTTTGTTTTATTCTATCGAGATAAATTTTTATGTCCTTGTTATGAGCGCTTTCCTTAATTAATTCAGCCTGCACATCAATGGCCGGATTGTCTGTTTGAAAATGGACTATCAGCCCATCATCCTCCGTCTCGTCCGGATTCTTTTCCAAAAATTTCCCGATAGTGGTTGTAATAAATTTCAAACCCTCAAAGCCATCCAGTAGCAGGATCGACCCGGCACCACACCATTGATCCCCGGAAATTATTTTTTTTCCAAATCGATTGTACATAACTATTCGCGATTGCCTGTCACCTTTCTTTGCAAAAATGCAGGCAAGATCAAAAAGCTGCGACAATGAATGCCTATTTTTCCGTTCCGTGGCAAGCGCATCCAGGATCGCTTTACGGATCCGGGCTTTATTATCGGACAACGCCATAAGTTTCGCCAGGTACCAGCCCCTGCTGCCTTCCATTTGTTGGTGGTATGCATAATTAACCAGGGATGCCCTGATCAGATCGGTTGAAAAATCGACCCGCCGGTTTTTGAGCATTATTTGGTACGCTTCTCCTGTTCCCCGTTGCAATGAACTTTTAAAACGCTTTTTGATTGCAGCCTTGCTTATCAAATTACCCATTGATATTGACTTTTGGGGACTTTTTTTATTTTAATGTAAATACATTGTAAAATAATACAATTAAATGAATTAACTTTTATGCGTCAGGGCAATAAGTTTAACCAGTTGACTTACGTAGTGATTATCATCGACAACGTTTTATATTTTGGTCCTTTTACTAAGTCGTTGTCGCATTAAGATATCGTTAACATACCTTTCGAATCTATTGTCACATATTTATAATCTGATGAGCTAATAAATTCTTAACCATAAATTAAACTTATGAGAAATAAAATTCTACCACTGCTTCTTTGTTATTTTTTTCAAATCGTTTCTACGAATGCACATGCCCAGGGCGGTCCTTTACCTCTGAACAGCAGTGTAAATGGCAATCTAACCAGCGCTACGGCCGATGTATGGGATATAACGACCACTTCTGATGGATTACTGAGGCTTACTTTTAGCACTGTTAGCCCCGCAGATCTGTACGTATCGTTATTTGACAATGACGGAACAACACTGATCGCCGGTCCCCTAGAGTCATTTAATAGTTCCACAGTTGTATTAAACGCGGATGGACTGGCAGCAGGCAACTACCATGTAAAAATTACTCCTTACAATGCGGCTTACGGCACATATACACTTGCCGACAGCCTTTTTATTTCTCCGCTCGCCAAGGATATAGAACCAAACGGTACCACCGCGACTGCGTTGGTTTTGCCCCAAAACGGTAAGAAAACCGGCCATATCGGCCATTATTACAACAATGTGCGGGATACCATGGATTGGTATAAAGTGACTACTACCGCGGATGGTTTGTTAAGGGTATATCTTTCTACCGAAAGAACCGCTGCCGCCAGCAGCAATACCCTGGATGTAAATATGACCCTTTACGATAATAATGGCACTACCCAGTTGGCTTCGGTTGAAGTATTTAACGGTAACGGGCCGGCAACAAATATTATTACTGCGGACGGCCTGCAACCAGGTACTTATTACATAAAATTACAGTCCTATGCTGCGTCGCAGTTTGCAGACTATACTATTTCAGACAGTCTTTTTACACCATCATTGGCAAATGATGCGGAACCAAATGGCAGTGCTGCGGGAGCAGTTGTATTACCCTTAAATGGTAGCAAAACAGGGCATGTAGGATATTATTACAATAACCAGCGGGACACTGCCGACTGGTATAAAATAACTACTACAGCCGACGGATTGCTGCGCGTTTATCTTACTTCAGCCAGGGGAAGTGTTTACAGCGGCAATACGCTGGATGTAAATATGACGCTTTATGACAATGATGGAACTACCCAACTGGGAGCAGTAGAAATATTTAACGGAAACGGACCGGCAACCAACCTGATAACGGCAGATGGGTTAGCGCCAGGTACTTATTACGTTAAAGTGCAGCCTTATAGTACATCCCAGTTTGCAGACTACACTATTTCTGACAGCCTCTTTCTACCTCCGCTCGCAATTGATGCAGAACCAAACGGCACAAGAGCAACCGCAGTCGCTTTACCGCAGAACAACAAAACAACCGGTCATGTCGGTTATTATTACAATAATCAGCGTGATACGGCAGACTGGTATAAAATAACCACCACCGCAGATGGATTGCTACGCGTTTATCTTACCTCTGCCAGGGGCAGCGTTTATAGCAACAATACGCTGGATGTTAACATGACACTTTATGACAACAATGGGACCACACAACTGGGAGCTGTGGAAATATTCAATGGAGGCGGACCGGCAACAAACCTGATAACGGCAGATGGATTGGCGCCAGGCACCTATTATATTAAAGTACAGCCTTATAGTACTTCCCAGTTTGCAGACTACACCATTTCTGATAGCCTTTTTGTACCGACACTTGCTATTGACGCAGAGCCCAACGGGACAAGAGCAACCGCGTTTGCTTTACCTCAAAACGGCAAAACAACCGGGCATGTGGGATATTATTACGATAACCAACGCGATACGGCAGACTGGTATAAAATAACCACCACTGCGGATGGATTGCTGCGTGTGTACCTTACTACTGCCAGGGGTAGTGTTTACAGTGGCAATACGCTTGATGTAAATATGACGCTTTATGACAATGACGGCAATTCCCAATTGGCCGCCGTAGAAGTATTTAATGGCAATGGACCTGCATCCAACCTGCTAACTGCAGACGGATTGGCGCCAGGCACCTATTATGTAAAAATACAGCCTTATTCCACCAGCCAATTTGCAGATTATACCATTTCCGACAGCTTATTTTTACCGTTGATTGCGAACGATGCGGAACCGAACGGAACGTTGGCAACTGCACCTGTTTTTGCCTTAAACAGCAGTACCGAAGGGCACGCCGGCTATTATTATAACCACCAGAGAGACACAGCCGATTGGTATAAAATAACTACCATAGCTCCTGGGCCTTTGTATATTTACCTTAATTCTTACCGAGGAAGTATTTACAGCACCAATACGCTTGACATGATCCTGTCCATTTACAGTAGCGATGGCACAACTCAGTTGGGAAGTAAGGAAGTATTCGCTGGCAACGGCCCGGCGGTTGACAGCTTATCTTTTGTCACGCTTCCTGCTGGTACTTATTTCATCAAGGTCACTGATTATAGCTCCAGCCAATTTGCGACCTATGCGCTATCAAATTCCGTTACACCGGGTAATTTGCCTGTGACCTTTATTAACTTTGACGGTATCCTTGGTGATAGTAAGGCTATACTTAACTGGAGCACGGCCACAGAGATAAATAACAAAGGCTTTGAAGTTGAAAAAAGTACGGATGGTCAACTATTTACTGGTATTGGTTTTGTAACCGGCAATGGCAATTCTTCTATTGTAAATACCTATCAATATACCGATAACAAAGTATTAAGCGGTTTCAATTATTACCGGCTAAGACAAGTGGACCTTGATGGAAACTTTAAATATTCGGCCACAATCCGCCTTGATTTCAGCAAATTTGCCTGGGCTGTTTTTGGAAACCCGGTAACCACTAATACCTGGCTTCAATTACAAGTTGACAAAAAGGTAAAAGTCGTTATACAGGTGCATACAGCTGATGGCAAGCTTATAAAAACCATTGACAAGGGAAATATATCCAAAGGCACTTATAGCATTCCGCTGTCCCTGGCAAATGCACCTTCCGGAATTTACATTGTTACCCTTGTAATAGATAATCAACGATACCCGAAAACGATCATCAAGTAATTACTGCTATATCTGTTAAATATAAAAACCTCCATTTTTTATGGAGGTTTTTTTTGTTTAAATATCAGCGGCTTTATTAACAGGCCGTCAAAATTCAATTTTTGACAGGACAGGTAACGTTCTCCAATTTTTTGCAATAAGTAAATATTTCTGTTTCAGCAGGCACTAAAAAATTGCCCGTCAAATAGTTTGTTTTGTAAAATCCTATTTATCTTAATTTTACAACTAAAGGTTATTTATATGCGTCCACACTATAAGCCCATTCCTCCTGATGACTCGAAACTCTTCCAGGCTGTTATCCAGGATACGGAAAAGGACTTCGATTATCCGTGGCACTATCATCCGGAATTCGAACTGATCTACATACAGCGAAGTCATGGTACGCGTTATGTTGGCAATAGCATTGAAAATTTTTTTGATGATGACCTGGTATTGATCGGCTCCAACCTGCCACACTGCTGGATCAACACAGCAGGTCAGCAGCAGCCTGCGCGTGCGATAGTGATTTATTTGAAAGAAGAATTCGTTGACCAGACCTGGATGCAGAGTTGTGAATTTGAAGCGATCCGCAAACTACTCACCTTATCCGGAAAGGGCATCAAATTCGACCAATCGGTTGCGCTGAGATTAAAAGAAAAGTGCAACGGGTTATTTGCCAGTACGTTTACCCCGCTTGAAAAATTAATGCTATTGCTGACCATCTTACAGGAACTGGCACAAACTGAAGAATACCATCTTTTATGTGAACAGGGATTTTCATACGAGTTAAATCCTTCTCACAATGACCGCATCAACATCGTATATAAATATATAGAAACACATTACCTGGAAAAAATATCGTTGGCAGATATTGCGGCACAGGTTCATATGAGTGAAGAATATTTTTCAAGATTTTTCAGGAAGGTGATGAAAAAATCTTTTTTTGAATTTTTAAATGAATATAAAATAAACAGGGCCTGCAAATTGCTGATAGAAACAGACAAGCAGATCAGCCAGGTGTGCTACGCATCCGGATTTGAAAGTATTCCTTTCTTTTACAGGCAGTTTAAAAAATTCAAAGATTGCCAGCCAAGCCAGTACCGTTTGAATTATCAAAAAGCATTGTTCTGATGATGACAGGTTATTGCTGCCGGTTTGATCACACATTTATCCTGGATTCAAATAATGGCTGTGTATTTGAACCAGGATTGTATTTTAACCTTTGGCAAAAAACTCCCTTTTAATATTACAACCTCATTACTTTATTTCGGTTCGATTATAATATTCCGACGAGCTAAATGTGTGAAAAGGTCTAAGGTAAACTTTAGTAGTTCTGCTAAGGTTGCAGTTCCGTATATTTAAATTCCTGCTACTCTTCGCAACAGGCGCTAAATTCAAAATATCAACTTATACGAAATAGGGTACAGATTAATCAATATTGGGTATAAAATCCTGTACCTTCTACTCTACATTTGAATTAACATATGTGGGCAAGGGTATAGATATTTGCCAGGCCCCGCACATGAAAACCAACATTATTTTTCTATACCACATCGACATACCAACAATTTGTAAAAATTATTATGCAAAAAATACAAACAGGTATTAAAATTATCGGGCTGTTCATTATTAGTAGTTTTATTACTTTTTCGCTTTTTGCGCAGACAGGCCAGGGCATTTCAAACGAGCAGGCAGATTCGTTTAACAACCACCGGGTAGTACTGGATGGCCAGTCGAAAATCATTTCCTGGATCACGCCTCAATCAAAAGCTTATGACCAGTTCTTAAAACAGCGGTGGGATTTTATTAAAACATTAAAGACTTACAGTCCGGGCCCTGCTCCGCGATCTTCCTATCCTCCATATTATTTTTATTGTGCCTATCGATATAAGGACGGCGTGCTGGAGCCGGATACCTGGATGAACGATATAGGGGAAAAGATCCCGAATTGGTTTGAGTCCGCAAGGTTGTATTATGCTTACACAGGCGATACCGAAGTAATGGAGCTGGTTAAAAAAATGGTAGATTATACAATGCAACATGGCACCAGCGCGGCTAACTTTTCCTGGCCGGGCTTCCCGTATACGACTACCAATGCGGGCGACACTATATTCAGGGGATTTACCAGCGCTAAAAGATTTGCCCTGCATGAGATACAGGTAGATCATGCAGGAGAAATGGGACTAACCTACTACCGCATGTATCAATACACCAGTGATGATAAATACAAGAAAGCGGCAATCCAGGTAGCAAATGTTTTGGCAGCTAAAGTGAAAACCGGTTCTGCGACGCAATCACCCTGGCCATACCGTGTGATCATGAAAACGGGGAAAGTGACTTCGCCTTATGGAGCCAACTGGATAGGATGTTATGAATTGCTCGATAACCTCGCCAATGCCAACCTGGGCAACGTTATTGCTTATCGCGCAGCCTGCAAAAAAGTGAAGGATTTCATGCTGAATTACCCGATGAAAACCGGGTACTGGACCGATGGACATTCAGATACAGATGTAAACAGCAATACTTATAAAAGTAACCTGAGCGCCAGTAATACAGCCTTGTATTTATCGGACCACCACGAGTTTGATCCTAACTGGAAAACGAGTTTACCCATGCTAATCGCATGGACGGAAAAGTATTTTGTTTTCCGGTCGGCGCCAGGCGAGACCGGCACACAATGGGGTGCCAATATTGTAGGTGAGCAGGATTCATTTATGTATAAAATGGATTACCAAACTGCAAGGTACGCGGCACAGTGCGCCCGCTGGTATTCTTTTTCAGGTGATGATACTTACAAGGACAAAGCCTTCCGTTCGCTGAACTGGGTCACTTATTGTAACGACTCAACAGGTATGGCCTCAGAGAGCCCTATGAGCAAAGGAATTTCCAACTGGTGGTCAGATTGTTATGGTGAAGGGCCAAGGATGTTTTACCATGCGTTGGCCGCTGTTCCGGAATGGGCGCCGCCTGCAGAGAACCATATACTCTTTTCAACCGCCGTGTTAAAAAATGTTTCCTACGGTACAACAAAGATCAGCTATTCCGCCACCGGCATTAAGGGAACAGACTACATACGCACAGCCTTCGAACCAACACTGGTAAAATTGAATGGACAAAAAATCGAAAAACAATCAACACTAAACAATCAAGGTTACACCATCAAAAAGCTACAGGAAGAAGGATGGGCCATCACCATCAACAGGTTAATAGCAGGAGATGTTGAAATCAGTAATTAAGATTGGTTATTTATTTTTCAAAAGGTAGCGAACATCTAAACCAGTAACCGGATAAGCCGCATCTTTTGGTTTGGTCACGCCAAAGGCGGGATTCGAAAAATGCGATAGCATATTTTTCGAAAAAAGCAAAAGCA
>JBDSLD010000352.1:0-22295 GCA_039916545.1 Ferruginibacter sp. | reverse complement strand
GGTTACGCAGCC
This sequence comes from Ferruginibacter sp., assembly GCA_039916545.1. Classification (GTDB taxonomy): domain Bacteria; phylum Bacteroidota; class Bacteroidia; order Chitinophagales; family Chitinophagaceae; genus Ferruginibacter. Next base: position 22,283 of record JBDSLD010000352.1, on the reverse strand, counting down.
TGCCGGCTGTGGAGGCAAAAGTAGAGAGTTGACAGGTAGTTGGTGAAGTGAAGATTCGGATTGGAAAATATTCTAAAATACTTACCAGCCATTAATAACAGCGTTTTTTTACAGACACTATTTAAATGCAATTATTATCGTTAAATAACGAGTTAAAAGGAATTAAAAAGTTGAAAAGCCGAAATAAGTAACGGCAACTTTTCAACAATAGATCGAAAATATTTTCAATCCTGAGTGCTAACATAATTTATGAAAAAATCCATCTTATTATTGTTACTCGCTGCAATGACTATCGACGGTTTTACACAATTCAGCGTTAGTCCCAACCATCGTTTTCTTCTCAAAGACGGGCAGCCTTTTTTTTGGCTCGGCGATACCGGCTGGGAACTCTTTCACCGGCTTGACCGTACGGAAGCGGATACTTATTTAAAAAAACGAAGCGAGCAGGGCTTTACGGTTATCCAGGCGGTGGTGCTGGCTGAAATGGATGGCTTACACGATCCCAATGCAAATGGCGATATTCCCTTGCTGAATGACGATCCGGCAACGCCGAACGAAAAATATTTTGAGCATGTAGATTATATCATTGATAAAGCTGCCTCGTATAATATTAACATTGCCATGCTGCCAACCTGGGGTGATAAGATATTTAAGGACCGCTGGGGTAAAGGCCCTGAGATCTTCAATGAACAAAATGCAGCGGCCTACGGACAGTGGCTGGCGAACAGGTACAAAAACAGGAAAAACATTATATGGGTATTGGGCGGCGACCGCATTCCGCGGGAAAATGACCTGGTGATCTGGCGCGCCATGGGCAATGCAATCATGAAAGCGACCGGTAATAAAGCAGTGGTCAGCTTTCACTCACAACCAAATAAACTTGGTTCAGCGGAATACTTTCACAAGGACAGCTGGCTCTCGTTTAACATGTTCCAAACCGGGCATTGCCGGGATGCCGCTGTGTATGACAAGATACAGGCCGTCTACCAGCTTCAGCCAACAAAGCCGGTGATGGATGCGGAACCTATTTATGAAGATCACCCGGTTTGTTTTAATGTGAAGGACCTCGGCACATCCAATGCTTACGATGTAAGGCGGTCTGCCTGGCTCGATTTGTTTGCGGGTGCTTTTGGACATACCTATGGTTGTCACGATATATGGCAGATGAATTCAGTCAAACACGAACCTGTTAATGGTCCCCATTTTACCTGGAAAGAAGCGCTGGACCTCCCGGGAGCCAATCAAATGATCTTCGTGCGCAAGCTCATGGAGTCATTCCCGATCGGCGAACGCGTACCTGACCAGTCACTCATAAAAGAAAATAACCTATCGCCTGCGGAACGGATCCAGGCGACCAGGGGGAAAAATTACCTGTTGGTTTACAGTTCCACCGGCAAGTCCTTTACAGTGGTACTGGGTAAGATAGCGGGCGGGCAATTGCGGGGTTACTGGTATGATCCACGAAATGGCAAGCAAACAAATGTTGCCGCGGTTGTTAATTCAGGCAGTAAACAATTTATCCCGCCCTCCAATGGCTACTGTCATGATTGGGTGCTGGTATTGTTTGATTCCAGTACCTCCTATGGGGATGGTGCAGGAAATTAGGGAGATTATGCGCGAATGGCTTCATCGTTTTATTTTGAGAAATAAGTTGCAACCCAACTAACCATTTATCACGGCAGTAAATAAAAGTCGAAAAATTATTTATGAAAAAATTATTATTCCTACTCGTCGCCTCTGTTTGTTCGCCGTTTTTATATGCACAAACACCTGGCAAACACTTATTCGAATTTGACGCTAACAGCTCGCCACGCTGGAGTAGTTTTGAAAATATCACCGCAGAAAAAGGCAATGGCGGAAGGGAAAATAATGGTGCCAAAGGACATCCTTCTGATGCGCTTGCTCCCGGTGAAACCAAGGTTCTGCTAAATGTAAAAGGCTCCGGGATCATCAACCGGTTCTGGGTTACTATTAATGACCGCTCGCCCCAAATGTTGCGCTCATTAAAACTGGAGATGTTTTGGGATGATGCCGTAAAGCCGGCAGTATCCGTACCCTTCGGCGACTTTTTTGGGATGGGACTGGGTAAAACGGCCAGCTATCACAATTCATTTTTTGCCAATCCCGAAGGAAAGTCGTTTCAATGTTTTATCCAGATGCCTTTTAAAAAAGCTGCCCGCATTCAGGTGACCAATGAGTCGGGTAAAAGGCTCAGCCATCTCTTCTTTGACATCAACTTTGAAAAGCTCACTGCCTGGAATAATAATTACCTGTATTTCCACAGTTACTGGAACCGGGATACCGCCACTACACTGGCCATGGATTTTGAGTTATTACCGGCAATAAAAGGCAAGGGCAGGTTTCTCGGGGCAAATATTGGCGTTAATACGAATCCGGTATATAAAGATTTTTGGTGGGGCGAAGGTGAAGTAAAAATGTATATCGATGGAGATAATGCATTTCCAACGCTGGTGGGTACGGGCACAGAGGATTATATCGGAACAGGCTGGGGACAAGGTGAATTTTTTAACGACTATGCCGGTTGCCTGGCCGCTAACAAAGATTCAGTAGCCTGGGCATTTTACAGGTACCATGTGCCTGATCCTATTTATTTTAAAAGAGCCTGCCGCGTAACGCTGCAGCAGATGGGCGGAAACAGGAAAGAAAGCGTAATTGAATTGCAGCAGCAACAGGTACCAATGATACCAGTTGCGATCGATGACCTGACTAAGATCTATCCCCTGTACAAAAAAGACAGCATCGTAAAACTGGATACGCCGGGATTGCCAGGCGGGTTCGCAAATTTTTACCGCTCCGATGACGTATCCGCCACGGCTTATTTTTATCTTGATAAACCGGGCGGAACGCTTCCATCTCTTCAACCATTGTCGGTAAGAACAACCAGGTTAAAAAAGTAAGTTAAGCCGGAAGGATGGATTTCCGGGACCAAGAATGAACGAGTAAATATTCAGCCGGAATCATCACCTCCATCACCAATTATTGTATAAATACTTTTTGCACCGCAGTTGCAGCATTGCCTACCAGTCTCACCGTATAAACACCTGCGGCCACTTTATTTAAAGACACTTTTAGCTGACCAACCTGGCCCGCAATATTTTTCTGTAACACCACATTTCCATTCATGCTGATCAGTTCCAATGAATTATATGATTGTGCTGACAGGTCGATATTCATGATACCGCTGGTAATAACAGATGGAACAACGATGGCAATTTTATTATTATTTAATACAATGCGAACAATAGTCGAATAGGTAGAGTACCCGTCGGTGTTCACTATTTTCAACCTGTAAAAAACAGCACCACTATAGTTTATAGCATGCAAAAAGGAATAACGGGCGCCGGTTGCCGCATTCTGTGAAGCGATTTTACCTAAGGTACTGAATGACCTTCCGTTCGTGCTGTATTCGATTTCAAATTCCTTCATGTTTTCTTCCGCGGCGGTTTGCCAGCTTAAGTTTACACCACGGCTATTCAAGGTGCCGGTAAACCCAAGGAACCTGACCGGTGTAGTACCGCTGATGATCAGGCGAAATACGCTGCCGGTTGTTAAAGAAACTACATAAGCTTCCCCATCTTCTGTCTCACCAAAATCAACGATGCCGGTAGGCGCAAGTGTTTGCGTGGTGGTGGTCCATCCGCCTGCGCCATTAGAAACCGTTTTGTAAAAAATGCCGGAAAAAAAATCAGCGCTGATATTATACCCCTGCATCGCCGGGTAACTTGTTCCCCTGTAGACGATCCCGCCGGTTATTGCCGCGGAAGGATTTTGGGATGGATAATTATAAGCCGGAAAAACATAATTTGATATGGCCTGGCAACCTGCCGTGTTGTAAGCTGTATTGCCTTCATAACACCGCCATCCATAATTAACACCACCGGTTGCGCCTGCTGCGCGAAAATTAATTTCTTCGTAGGAATCCTGGCCCACATCTCCAATCCACATATCAAAGGTTTGCCTGTCGAAGCTCCAGCGATATGGGTTGCGCAAGCCAAGATCGAATATTTCGTTACCATAAGGGTTGCCTGCAGGTATCGTATAAAAAGGCGCGGTAGCCGAGGTGTTTACATTAAAACGCAACATTTTACCAAGTAACACAGATGTATTCTGCGCATTGTTGGGACCGTCGCCACCACCTCCGCCATCACCGGTTGACAGGTACAGGTAGCCATCATTTCCAAAATGAAGCTCGCCGCCATTGTGATTGGAATTTGTGGGATGCGGTATCGTAATGACAATGACTTTAGATGCCGGATCGGCAATATTTGGAGACGCACTGATATGATACCTGGCAATTTCCAGGTTACCTGCTGTGTTAACGTAATAAACAAAGAAGAAGCCATTGTTCTGATAATCGGGATGGAAGGCCATGCTTAACAGTCCCCGCTCCCCGCTAAAATTCACATCAGAAACGGTCAAAAAAGTAGACAGGAAATTAAAGGACGCATCATAGGCACGGATAGTTCCGCCCTGCTGCACAATAAATACCCGGTTGGAACCATCACCGGCATTTACGAATTGAATGGGCGTGCTCAATCCCGTCTCGATAACAGGGCTCAGGGCAAGCACTGGTTGTGCTATCGCAGGTTTTGTAAAAACCAGGCAAAAAGTAAGGAGGAGAAAACAACTGGCGGCATTACAAAGTTGGAGGTAGAATTTATTGTGCATATCGTTAGATTTAGTATAAATTGATGTTACAAACCATATGCCATCATGTGATCAGCGATTTTTTTGGGCGATGTTCAAAATAAGATTGCCTATTGAACTTACTGAACTAAATTATAAGGTGGGTCAACCAGTGGCGGAATATCAGGTATCTTGATTATTAAGTAATATAGGCAAATTATTCAATGATATCAAAATACCAGCGATTGCTAATCCAGTTGGACAGCCGTTCTTGAAGCCGGCGCCTTTATGAAATCTTTTGGGTATTTTTTTATATATCTTAATAAGATGCCGGCGAACTCGGTGTAGTCTTTCAAATGTATGCCGCGGCTTTTAACCGCTACAACGAAGGCAAGGCCAAAACTGACTGCAAAGTTTAAAAAACCAATACCTGCAATACCAAACAACGTGTAGCCTATTTCCCGCGCAGTCACCTGGTGATTTAACCCAAAAAAACCGATGGCCGCGTTGGCCGCGGAGATAGTGATGTGACGGATATCAAAAGGGATCGCGAAGGTTTTGCCAATGAAACCTGCCATCCCTAAAAAAAATCCAAGCGCGATATTTCCAATTAATGAACCAAGGTTATTTTCCAGGTAATGGATGATCCTGTACCGTCGCTTTTCACTGAAGTTATTTTTGAAGGAAGATAGCTGGCGCAGCCTGTCCGCAATCTTCCCATACACCACATAATTTTCTACATAACCAGCAATCAATCCGCTCAAAAATAAAAAGAAACCTGTGAAGCAGGCATAGAGCCAGGCCAGCGAATGAAAAGGCTGCTGATCGGTCAATAATTTCTGCGCACCTGCGCCTGAGGCGATCATGGTTCCGGTAGATTTAAAAAAAAGCCAGGCCAGCAGGTAGGTCAGCGGAAATACCACGACCAGGTTACCGGTAAAAGAAGCAAGCTGGGTCCTGCTTACTTTTGCGATCGTGATAGCCAGGTTCCGAAGGTCGGGTTCTTCTCCTACTTTCTGTGCGTCAAAAGAACTGGCGACATTATTTGCCGTGTAAGCCGGTTGCTTGGTAGCCAGGGTAGAGCCAGTATCCTGGATCAGGATGAATCCAAGTGAATAATTGGCGCTGTATAAAAAGCCTTGCCAGAAAGGTGCAAAAGCCATTTTGTCTAACAAGTTTTTTATGATGCCGATAAAAGAAATGATGACGCCGCCACCCAGTGCGCTTTTAAACATGCGCCAGAATTCTTTTTTGGTAGTACTGATAAATTTCTCTCCCGTTCTTCCGCCGTGTTCAGCGATCTGGTAGGCCAGGTAACTGGTATTTTCACTCAGGAATTCCCTGATGGAATTTTTCCGGTTCTCATTGTGAACAACCGTTTTAAAATAATCAACAAACCGTTCGGTGTTAAAAGTACTATCTGTATCCAACACGTCGAGTATGATAAACTGGCGGTCTATCTGTTGCTGCAACCTGGTTAAAATATATGTCTGCGCCAGGCTCGTACCATACACCGTACGCTGCTCCCTGATCCACTGTATACTTTGATTACAATTGTGCAAGGCTTCCGTAATATTGGCGAGCAATATCCGCTGTGACATCTCATCGAGCCCCGACTTGCCCAGGTGCAGGTATTCGTTCACCAGCCTGTTTTGCTCCAGGAAGGGGAAGACAGCATCATCAGGGCGATCGTACCGGAGCGTAATCTCTCTTTCCAGGCCCAGGGTAGTGATTCTGTAACTCAATAGCTGCAGGGCTTGCTGCAATTGTTGAATAAGTTTTGGCTCTGTCAGGTTGATCTGTATTCCCAGTCCCTCAAAAAATTGTTTCCACAGGTCTTTATCAACTCCTTCCACCCAATGGTGATCTAATTTTCTATGGAAGACTTTGTTGATCACAAAAAGGAAATTATCCGGCGCCTGTAATTCAGGCAATACTTTGTGTTTTATTTTACTCATCAACTCCTGCAATAATCCACGGCTGCTGACAATGCCATTTTCTGTAAGTGCAAGAACGATATTGGTTTTTAAAAATTGAGTAAGCAACGCTTTCCTTAAACCGAAAAGTGAGGTCTTATCCTGGCCCACCTGGTACAGCAATGCCTTGAACCGAAGTTCCGCCTGGTCAAAATCTTTTGGCCCATCGGGACGTATCTTATTGATCAGTTCAATCAAAAATTCGAGGCTGCGATTGGGTGAATGCATGGGCAATATAATCGCTTGCTGCCTGGCTGGTGGCAGCTCTTTTGGGGTCTCTTTCTTTTTTTTGGTTATTCGCAGCATTTTGACAGCATCCAATGATAGCCTTAACGTAAAACCTTCATTTTTAATTATCCATGACAATGAGAATGTTGAAAATGTTGCTTTTACATTTCATTTGCTTCCAAAATCCTCTTATTTTTGCGTGATAATACCATGGCAGCATACAGCAATACAAAATTTAAAGAAGAAAGCGATACTCTTACCGCCACGGAAGAGACCTGCACCCTCATTGTATGGAACGATGAAGTGAATACGTTTGAGTGGGTGATCGAAACCCTGATCGAAATTTGCGGGCACACACAGGAACAGGCGGAACAATGTGCGATCATCATTGATAGCAAAGGTAAATACGCTGTTAAAGAAGGCACCTACGAAATGTTGAAACCGATGTGCGATGCAATAACGGACAGGGGCATTGGCGCTACCATTGAAGTGATCGCGAATTAATAAAATCTTTGTCCGGGCGATTGTTTCTGCACCATCATCTTTGCTTATCCTGTTACTCCGTAAATTTACAAATGGTTTGGCTTACTGAAGATTTAATATTTCCTGCTGTTGAAACAGCTACGGAGGAAGGTATCCTGGCGATCGGGGGCGACCTTGATACCGAAAGGTTGTTGCTGGCCTACCGCAGTGGTATTTTTCCCTGGTATAGTGAGGGCGAACCAATTTTATGGTGGAGCCCTGATCCGCGTTTTATATTATTTCCCGCAGCCCTAAAAATAAGCAAGAGCATGCAAACGGTGTTGAACAACGGCAGGTTCCGTTTCACCATCAACAGGGCATTTTCACAGGTGATACAAAATTGCAAAACGGCTTATAGAAAAGACCAGGAGGGAACATGGATATCGCCTGCTATACAGCACGCATACACGCAATTGCACCAGCTCGGCCATGCACACAGTGCCGAAGCGTGGCTCAACGGTGAATTAGTAGGCGGCTTGTATGGGATAAGGATAGGCAAGATATTTTTTGGCGAAAGCATGTTTAGTAAAGAAAGCAACGCCAGTAAATTTGCATTTATCAAATACGTTCACCAGTTACAAAAAGAAAATGTTGGATTGATAGATTGCCAGGTGTACACTCCGCACTTAGAAAGCCTTGGCGCAAGGATGATTGAAAGGAAAACATTTATGAAATTGCTCAAAGAGAATTTTTAGATTGATGATTTTTCATCGATATACCCTAATACCTGTAGAGTTAATTCCATTGAATATAATGATCATGTACTTTAAAATATTATTAAAGTTAAGGCTCTTTTAGGCAGCAGGGTTTCACGGATCGTGCTTTTAAAATTACTACCATTGGCTGTCAAAACCCCGCCGGGCCCTATCGTGAAAGTCCAACGAAATGAAAATTATGTTTGATGCTACTAACGGGAATATGCATTTAATGTTTTATACTCCAATAGCATTCAACAGCAGGATTTCACGATAAATTTTTATGATTGAAAAAGTCCACTGTGAAAACCCAGATGCGTCCTATCGTGAAAGTCCGGCAAATGACATTGATACCTCGTCGCATCGCGATATAGTAGCGGTAGCACATACACAAGAAATATCAACAAGTCCAGGCGGAACGAAATATATTGGCACAAAAAAAAACGCAGGTAATTATTCACCTGCGTTTTTAATTATTTCTTCATCCATCAGGAACCACAACTTACACAGCCGTCCTGCATGGTACAGGTGGGACCGGTAAAATCTGTATCCATATCATCTACTTTATTGTTACCTGCTACCGCCGTAATTTGTGGAATTACCGGCGCCATTTCTTCACTGCCCTGTTTTTCGATAGTAAATTGTACCGCTTGCGTGGCAGCCTGCGTGCGTAAATAATACATGCCGGTTTTTAACCCTTTCTTCCAGCCATAAAAATGCATGGATGTAAGCTTGGATGCGGTAGGACTATCTACAAATAAATTCAATGATTGCGACTGGCAGATAAACGCGCCCCTATCCGCAGCCATGTCAATCAAGTTGCGCTGCTTGATCTCCCAAACTGTTTTATACAATTCTTTTATATCACCAGGTATCTCACTGATCTTTTGTATAGAACCATTGGCCGCGATGATCCTGTTCTTCATATCATTGTTCCACAAGCCAAGATTGACGAGGTCTTTTAACAGGTGCTTGTTTACGATAATAAACTCGCCGCTCAATACGCGCCTTGAATAAATGTTGGAGGTGTATGGTTCAAAGCATTCGTTGTTACCCAATATCTGCGATGTAGATGCAGTAGGCATCGGTGCTACCAGCAAACTATTTCTTACCCCATGCTCTATCACTTCTTTGCGCAAACCGCTCCAGTCCCAGCGTGTGGAAGGCTGCACATTCCACATATCAAACTGGAAAATACCTTTTGATAATGGCGAGCCGGCAAATGTTTTGTAAGCGCCTTCCTTAATGGCCAGGTCCTTACTTGCCGTCATGGCTGCAAAGTAGATCGTTTCAAAAATATTTTTGTTCAGGATCTTTGCCAACTCACTTTCAAAAGGCAGGCGCAATAAAATAAATACATCAGCCAATCCCTGTACCCCCAAACCGATCGGGCGGTGGCGCAGGTTTGAATACCTGGCTTCTTCGACCGGGTAATAATTATTATCAATTATTTTATTAAGATTAACGGTTGCCTGGTAAGTGACATCGTATAATTTTTGCTGATCGAATTTCCCATTGATCACGAAACGTGGCAAGGCGATGGAGGCAAGGTTACATACAGCCACTTCGTCCGGGCTGGTATATTCCATTATCTCCGTACACAGGTTGCTGCTTTTAATCGTGCCCAGGTTTTGCTGGTTGCTCTTGCTGTTGGCGGCATCTTTGTACAACATATACGGTGTGCCGGTTTCAATTTGTGAATCTAAAATAGCAAACCAAAGCTCCTGCGCCTTGATCGTTTTCCTGGCTCTTCCTTCGGCCTCGTATTTTGTGTACAGTGTTTCAAATGCTTCACCAAAACAGTCGCTCAGACCAGGAGCCTCGTTCGGACAAAACAAACTCCATTCGCCATTCGCTTCTACCCTTTTCATAAACAGGTCGCAAATCCACAAAGCAAAAAACAAATCTCTGGCGCGCATCTCTTCCTTGCCATGATTTTTTCTCAGGTCGAGAAAAGAAAATATATCCGCGTGCCATGGCTCTAAATAAATAGCAAAAGCACCTTTGCGTTTGCCGCCTCCCTGGTCAACATAACGGGCGGTATCATTAAACACCCTGAGCATAGGCACGATACCATTACTGGTACCATTGGTGCCACCGATATAACTTCCGGTTGCCCTGATGTCATGTATCGCTAACCCGATGCCACCGGCACTTTGAGATATTTTAGCGGTTTGCTTCAATGTATCATAAATGCCATCGATGCTGTCTTCCTTCATCGTTAATAAAAAGCAGCTGCTCATCTGTGCCTTTGGTGTACCGGCATTGAATAATGTTGGCGTGGCGTGCGTAAACCAGCGTTCGCTTAACAGGTGGTAGGTTTTAATAGCGCTGTCAATATCAGCTTTGTGAATACCTAACGCAACCCTCATGTACATATGTTGCGGGCGCTCCACAATTTTTCCATCGATCTTTAGCAGGTATGATTTCTCCAGCGTTTTGAAACCGAAATAATCAAAGCTAAAATCACGGTCATATATAATGGTACTGTCCAATACTTCGGCATTGTCTTCAATTATTTGCCATACATCGTCGGCAAGTAAAGGGGATTCTTTACCATTGGATTTATCTACATATAAATACATTTTTCGCATGGTCTCCGAAAAAGATTTAATGGTGTTTTTATGCAGGTTGCTTACCGCGATCCTCGAAGCTAAAATAGCATAGTCGGGATGCCTGGTTGCCAGGGATGCAGCAGTTTCGGCGGCCAGATTGTCCAGTTCGGTCGTAGGCACGCCATCATAGATACCTTCGATCACTTTTTTAGCGACATCGATCGCATTGACCAACGGGCTTAAACTGTAAGATAATTTTTCGATACGTGCGGTTACTTTGTCAAATTTAATGGTCTCGTTTTTACCATTTCTTTTAATTACATACATAGCGTTCTAAACTTTTATAGAGGGGATAATGATTGTTTCCTTAAAATCTTACAGACGGAAAAGCTAATGATTAAAATGCATTCCCGCATTCTAATCATATCCACAGATGTTAATTACTTTGTTAGAAGTCCTCTTCGAGTGAAAAGGCCTGTGATTCTTTTGTGCCCATGACGCCTGCTTTTTGATAATCACCTACTCTTTTTTCAAAGAAGTTGGTTTTGCCCTGCAGGGAGGTCATCTCCATAAAATCAAATGGATTAGTGGCATTGAACATTTTAGGATAGCCCAATTCAGCCAGCCACCTGTCGGCTACAAACTCAATATACTGCTGCATCAGTTTAGCATTCATACCGATAAGCGCAACCGGCAACGCTTCTGTTACAAATTCTTTTTCGATCTTTACGGCGTCCGCAATTATTTCAAATACGGCATCTTTGGTAAGCTTATTTTCAAGCATGCTGTAAAGTAAACAGGCAAACTCGCAATGCAATCCTTCATCACGGCTGATGAGTTCATTGCTGAAAGTTAGTCCGGGCATCAGGCCTCTTTTTTTCATCCAGAAAATAGAGCAAAAGCTGCCGCTAAAGAAGATGCCTTCTACGGCTGCGAACGCTACTAATCGCTCTGCAAAATTCCCCTGGTCGATCCAGCGCAGCGCCCATTCCGCTTTTTTCTTTACGGCAGGTACTGTGTCTATCGCGTGGAACAAACGTTGCTTTTCTTTTGGATCCTTGATATAATTATCTATCAATAAAGCGTAGGTTTCCGAATGTATATTTTCCATCATGATCTGGAAACCATAAAAGCAACGGGCTTCGGGCAGCTGCACTTCGCTCATAAAATTAACCGCCAGGTTTTCATTTACGATACCGTCGCTGGCTGCAAAGAATGCCAGTATATGAGAGATAAAATGACGCTCGCCATCGTTCAGGCCATCCCAGTCTTTTTGATCGCTACTCAGGTCTATTTCTTCGGCAGTCCAAAAACTGGCCTCATGTTTTTTATACATTTCCCATACTTTGGGATAATTGATCGGAAGGATCACGAAGCGGTCCTTGTTTTCTCTTAAAAGTAATTCGTTGCTGTCTGACATAATTGATGATCGTTCTAATCGTTATATAAAGGCAATAAAGTAACGGCCACCGACAGTAAACCCGGAGCTGATTGCGGGGGTTAAACCATTGAAGTGACATTATCCTTATTGCGAAGATGCTGCACTTGATTGTCCAGGCTGGTAATCTGACTTGTAACATCACCCGTGCCGGGCCAAAATGCCGGTGTAGGTTATTAATCAATAGCGTTACTTACAGTTGCGCAACAGTCCATGAATTTCACATGGTTCCCTATCAATTTCTAATTTGTTTTTGATACCTGAACAATATTTACAAGAACTATTGCAATACTACAATTGCTTTTATTTGAATGGGTGAAAAGTTAATAACACAATTTGTTAATATTGGCTGTATCCCTTGTGGGTATTGCATTGCATGGACTGAACACAGTTTTTGCACATTTTTATGGCTAATTGGGTATAAAAAAATATGGAATTTTGGAAAAATTTTTATTGGATAAAGGAATGATCCAGGTAAAAAAAGCAACTGGCCATTTGAATGATAACTCCTGGAAAGCCAATTGCCTGGTAAGTAGGCTTTGAAGCTGACTCACCAGGCAATTGGTCTGTTGAATGCTACTTGCCAAACTTTTGCTTCAACGCAGCCAGCGCATCATTCATGGGCAATTCCGTCACCGCCTTTTTTACCTGCTGATGGGTATTTTGCATGCCCTGCCGTCCCTGCTGGTTACCACCGTATTGCTTTCTTCCGGGGGCTTCCAATGTTTGTTTAATTGATAAGGCAATGCGTTTCCTGGCAGTATCTACTTCCAACACTTTTACATTTACTTTTTGATTCAGTTTTAATACTTCGTTCGGATCAGTGATATAGGTATGCGAAATTTCTGAAACGTGCACCAGGCCATCCTGTTTTACACCGATGTCAACGAAGGCGCCGAACCTGGTAATGTTAGTAACAACGCCAGGCACTTCCATACCAATTTTTACATCATCGATGCTATAAATATTGGCAAATTCAAATGCCTGCGCCTCACTACGCGGATCAAGTCCAGGTTTTTTTAATTCATTGAGAATATCCCTGATCGTCAGTTCACCGATCTGCTCTGTCGCATATTTTTTTGCCTCTACTTTTTTTAATAACTCTTCCTTGCCTACCAGGGCTTTCACTTCCACACCAAGATCTTTTGCCATTGCTTCTACCACGGGATAGGCTTCAGGGTGTACGGCGCTTTGATCCAACGGGTCGTCGCCTTCCTTGATACGCAAAAATCCCGCACATTGCTCATAAGCTTTACCACCCAGCCGCGGCACTTTCATCAATTGCCGGCGGTTACTAAATTTGCCGATTTCATTTCTGTACTTAATGATATTGTCAGCAAGTGTGCTACCGATGCCACTTACATAACTCAATAAATGTTTGCTGGCAGTATTTAAATTTACACCTACATTATTTACACAACTAATAACGGTTGCGTCTAATCGCTCTTTAAGCCTGGCCTGGTTAACATCGTGCTGGTACTGCCCCACACCGATACTCTTCGGGTCAAGTTTTACCAATTCGGCTAACGGGTCCATCAGTCTTCTCCCGATACTTACCGCGCCACGTACTGTAATGTCCTCATTAGGAAACTCATCCCGTGCAACTTCCGAGGCGGAATAAATAGAGGCGCCATCTTCGTTTACTAAAAACACCGGCAATCCAAGGTTTAACTTTTTGATGAACTGTTCCGTTTCTCTTCCCGCGGTACCGTCGCCGATAGCGAATATTTTTATCCCGTATTGTTGAACGAGGTTCTTTATTTTTATTTCTTCGGCAGCAACGCGATTGTGTTCATGCGGAAAGATCAGGTCGGTTTTTTGAAGGTTGCCTTTTTCATCCAGGCATACCACTTTGCAACCTGTGCGGTAACCCGGATCGATTGCAAGAATTCTTTTACTGCCCAGGGGTGAACTCAACAACAACTGGCGTAGATTTTCAGCGAACACATTGATCGCATCCTCATCGGCCTTAGTTTTCAATGCCGTCCTGAATTCTGTTTCCAGGCTCGGTTGCAATAATCTACGGTATGCATCCTTTATGGCCTTCCTGATTTGATCACTGGTAGAACTCATGCCTTTGACATATAAATTCTCCACTATTTCCTGTGCTGCTTCTTCTGCAGGCGAAATTGCAATGCGTAGAAACCCTTCTAAAAACCCACGCAATACCGCCAATATCCGGTGAGAAGGCGTTTTTGAGATCAGTTCAGAAAATTCGAAATAGTCCTTGTATTTAATTCCCTCCGTTTCTTTATCCGTTACCACTTTACTCTGTAGCGTAGCTTCCGTTTCAAATAATTTACGGAGTCTTGCCCTTACCTGTGCATCTTCATTGATCAACTCGGCAATAATATCCCTGGCTCCCTGTAATGCGGTATCAGTCTCCGTTATTTTTTCATTGATAAATTTAGCTGCTTCTGCCAGCAGGTCAATTTCTTTTTGTTGCAGGAGTAAATCAGCAAGTGGCTCCAGTCCGTTTTCTCTGGCGGTTTGAGCCTTGGTTTTTCTTTTTGGCTTAAAGGGAAGATAGATGTCTTCCAGTTCGGCAATGGTAGTAGCCTTATTTATTTTACCCTGCAAAATTTCCGTCATTTTATCCTGCTCGGTAATGGTCTTTTCAATGAAAGTCTTCCGTTCTGTAAATTCTTTTAAAAATTTAGCTTCATCCTGGATATGGCCGATCTGCACTTCATCCAATGCGCCGGTTTTATCTTTACGGTACCTGGCGATGAAAGGGATGGTGGCGCCTTCTCCCAGTAAATTCAGGACGGCTTCTACCTGTTGTAATTTTATATTTAATTTTTGTGCGATAGGTTGTGTGAATTCAGACATGATTTTTTATTTGGGCTGCGAAATTAAGGCTGTGTGGTGAAACAAAAAATTGAAAGATTAAAAAGATGCTTTTCGGCTGGCCGGGAAATAACCTGGTATGTTGTGGTATTCTTTATTATCGGCGGTTTTAACAAGTTCATTGATGTAACAAATAAGGTCGAATTAATTGAGTCTGTCTTTCTACCAGGGTTAAATACATAACGAAGTTGTCTGCTATAAAAATTAAATCTCGTTTTAAGTCTTGTGGAGAAGATTAAAGTATAAATGCTTTGGCTGTTTTTTTACACGCGACGGTTTGCCTGGTAATACAAAAGTGCACTATTTGCGTTACCGGTTTTCATGAACTGCAGCCATATAATAATCCCATCTCAATAAAAAATCTTTTTATAAAACAATGGCAGCGCTTTGATAGCGCTGCCATTGTATAAATTTTCCAGCTATATCTATTTTACAAATTGAATTGCTTTTCTTTCATTTCCCGATTCAGCCACTAAGATATAAGTTCCCTTCGCAAGCGTGCCAGCTGGTAAACTTACCTGGCCGTTTACTGGCAGGAGCGAACCGGTGTACAATTTTTTACCGGTCATGTCAATTATAGAAAGTTGTACATTGTCTGTAACACCTGATAACACTACCTGGATATTTTCAGGCACTGGGTTGGCAAGCAGGCGAACGGTCCATTTGGCGGTGTTCCTGGTCTTTAATGCGATAACCGGGCTCAGCGTTATTTTACCATCCTTATCCGTTGTCAGCAAACGATAATATACAATGCTTTTTCCGCTATTCAGGATGCCTGCATCAGTAAACGTATAGGCGTGAACGTTAGCCGAGGTGCCGGCGGCGGCAACCTTTCCTATGTTTTGAAAATCAGCTCCATCAAAACTGCGCTGCACGGTAAAATCCCTGCTGTTTACTTCCTGTGACGTGCGCCAGTTCAATATCCCATCGGCTGATTTCGTAATCACTGTAAAGTCTGTCAGCTTTATCGGCACCGGTGTAAAAGTACCATTTACCGCAAACAGATCAGTTTCATTGGGATCATCGCCGTTATCAGCTTCAAACAATATCTTACCATTTACAAGAAAAAAGTCAACACTTGGCTTGGAACCGGGCAAACCAGTAATAATATCTGCTACCATGCTGGTTCCTCCTGGTGTACCATCGCTTTTCCAAAGCTCCGGGCCATTCACCCCATTATCAGCCGCGAAATACAAGCCGGCGGAGGTATAAATATAAGAGGCGTTAGCTACCCCCACCCCGTCCGGAACGCCTGGATTGATATCCTTCACTACGCTGGTATGTGCAGCTGTGCCATCCACCCCATCCGATATCCACAATTCATACCCCTCTGTAGCCGAAGATGCCATAAAGAAAAACTTATTTCCCTGGTACAAGGATTGGGCGACAAATCCGCTGGTAAAAGTGTAGGGCACTAAAACTATAGGGAAAATATTTTCATCAGTGGTTGGCGAAAATGCTTTGAATAGTACGGTGCCGCCAGCCGTACCGTCAGACTGCCAGAGCTCAGATCTTCCTGCCTGGTCTGCAACCGGGAAAATAAATTTACCCGGTACATCCACCGCATCCGCCAATAAAATAAAAGAAAAAGACAACCCCGGCACTATATCTTTTATCAATGTTGCATTTCCTGCCACGCCATTCGTACTCCACAGTTCTCCTGTGCTTGTACCATCAAAGGCTATAAAAAAAGCCCTGTTGTTATAAGTGCGGAACATACTAAAAATAGCGCGTGTAAAACCAGGAATTACCTCTACTCCTGTCGAGCTGGCGGAACCTGGATTTATGTCTGCAAGTATGGTTGTTCCGCCTGCAGTTCCATCGGTTCTCCAGAATTCCTCGCCATTGGTTCCATTATTCGCCAGGAACAAAACGGTACTGTTTAAAAGGTAAAACATCCTTGGGTTAGAGGAATCGGCGCCGGCATTACCCGTATTTATATCTTTTAATAAAGCAGTTCCTCCGGTTGTTCCGTCTGATTTCCATAATTCTATGCCGGAAGATGCAGTGCGTGCAGCAAACAACAAATAAGTGCCGGTGGAAAATAGTTCATAATTACCAGGATTATTGCTTCCTACTGGTCCGGGTACAATGTCCTTGACCAGGGAGGTTCCGCCAGCCGTGCCATTTGTTCGCCAAAGTTCACGGCCTTCAGCTGCCCTTTCCGCAGTAAAATATATGTACCCGTTGAGTAATGCGTAATCATTATCAGGTGCCGAACCTGCGGGCCCCGGATTGATATCCACTATCAATGCTGTTCCGCCAGGGGTACCATCTGTAATAAATAGCTCAGGCCCTGTTGCCGGGGTATTTCCCGAAAAGATTAATTTCCCGTCCAGGAACACGATGCTTCCAAGACTGCCCACAAATTTGATCGTGGTGGATAGCTGGATAGTTCCAGCCAATGTTCCGTCGGTAGCCCAAATGGTGCTATCGGTGTTCGAAACATAGATCGACTTATTATTGGTAAGGGGATAATCAAAACTCAGGCTCCGGTTGGAATTGATCTGGGTAACCTGTGCCTGTAAACCAGGTAATGCAAATGCTGCAAGTAAAGTAAATAGTAAATTTCTGCTCATAAGTATATTTTTAAATTATGGTGCGTATAAAATAAAAGCTTATATCATTTAGTGCCTATCACATAAATATGTAGTAAGTATAAGCGACAGGATTAAAGGATCAATGGAACAAACGTATTAGCAAAACATATTTCCAGGGGCGGGGGTTTCCATCAAAATTTTTGGATTTTAAAAACAAGCATGAACCGGCTAACTATTTAAGAAGTATTATCCAATCGAAAATAAATGTAATTCATTTTTTCTGTATTTAATAGCCGGAATATAAATAAATAGTTAAGTGATCTTTACTATAATTTTCGTCTGCCGTTAGTGTAAAATAAAAGCAACTTTTTGGATTGCCGGGTTTAGACTTAGCAGGTGGTAGCGGCTCACAATCCACTACTATCGGGATAGTCATAGTATTCTCATTCATTTATTGTAATTTTCCGATAAACCACAACACTATTCACTTATCCACTTAAATGAGCTACACACGGATTATAACTATCGGCCGGCAATTTGGCAAGGCATTTAAATTATTGATCAGGAATGATCCTATGCGACTTGCGGGCGCTACGGCATTTTTTACCACTTTCGCCCTACCGCCTATTTTATTAATACTGATCCAATTGCTGGGATTGTTATTTAACCGCAGAAATATCAGCAGGCAGATGTTTGACGGGCTGGGCGATATCGTAGGAAAAGATAGTGTGCATGAGATCATCGGCACCCTTCGCGCATTCAGGGGATTGGCAATTAACTGGCCGGTTGCCATTGTAGGTTTTCTTTTTCTTGTGTTTGTGGCTACTACATTATTTAAAGTGATCCAGAGTTCCTTTAACCAATTATGGATGATCCGCAGAACGGGTAAACAAAGTTTTAAAAGGATGCTGGGTACACGTGTAAAATCATTCCTGGTTATATTATTTACCGGCCTGCTTTTTATGGCGTCGTTGTTTGCCGATAGTTTGCAGTTAATATTTGGTAAATATGTGAAAGAACTTATACCAGGTATCGGCGTTCTTTTTAACAGCGCATTATCCGTTGTCATTTCTATTGTCACCGTTTGGGCCTGGTTTACCGTTTTGTTCCGTTACCTGCCGGATGGCAAGCCAACGTGGAGGGTAGCTATCACCGGCGCCCTGCTTACCAGTATATTGTTTAACGTTGGTAAATACATATTGCGCTGGCTACTGCCTAATAGTAATATCGGCGTGGTATATGGCACTTCTGCCTCGATCGTATTGCTGTTGCTGTTCGTATTTTATTCATCCCTTATCCTTTACTATGGCGCCGCTTTTACAAAGGTTTGGAGCATATATATTGATCAGCCGATCAGGCCCGTCAATAATGCGATATTTTATGTAGTTACAAACAAAGAGGAGGAGAAAATTATTGGTTAGTGTTGTCTCAATGATAATTTGACTTTTTTTGACGCAGCTTGTTAAAAGCCTGAAGAAATCCTGCTATCAATCTTAAACAATTACATTTTTTACAAAAAAACAGCAAGTGTAAAACGTACTTCAATCCCTGGCAACACAGCACTTTCCCCTGATAACTCATCCATTGAAATCTGCCATTCATATATTATAGGTATGATGAAAATCCGCGGGCGATGTAATATCGCTTACATTTTTATTTATGCATTCATTTATTCAATTGATACTAAGCTTAGTCAGTTTGTCCTTGAATATTGGAGAAACCGGTAAGAATAAAAATGTTTCCGTCAGCCCCCTTTTTACTTCCGCCATTTTACGTTCAGCGGCTGGCTTTCCTGCAATAGAAAAAGCAACTGCAAAACACTTTTTCGATCCAATTGTAACGAGCGATTCCGCATCCTGTATTATCCCTTTTAGCCGCGCAGGTAACCTGATAATTATCAGGGCCAGGATTGACACCACCGAAGGTAATTTCATACTTGACACCGGTGCACCCAACCTTGTTTTGAACATGACCTATTTTCGCGATTATCCTGCTTCGGATGAAAGCCAGGAAGGGCAGGGAGGTATTACCGGGAGTACGTCCACCTCATCTTCCACCGCTGTTTCCAGTTTATCTTTTGGCCCGGTAAAATATTACAAGCTGGAGGCGGATCGCATTAACCTGGGACATATCGAAAATAGTAAAGGAATAAAAATTTTGGGCCTGCTGGGCCTGCAGCTTTTCCGTCAATTTGAAATGATCATTGATTATGAAAAAAATCTTATCCATCTTCACCTGATCACCCGGAAAGAAAGATCCCTTTTATTTCATGATCCCTTATTAAAGGACACGTCGCTTTACCATACCGCCCCAATTGATATCCTGGAAAATAAATTGCTCACATCGGGAAAGATGGCAGGCAAAAAACTAACCTTTGTAATTGACACAGGCGCAGAATCAAACGTAATGGATAGCCGCCTGCCGAATAAGATTTTTGAAAATATAAATATTACGGGTCGTGTAACGCTTGCCGGTACCGGAAGTAATAAAATTGAGGCGCTGTACGGATATATGAAAAATATCAGTATTGGCAACGTTGATATTAATTCCCTGCCGATATTGGTGACTAATCTTGAAAAGATGTGCTATTCTTATAACAAATGTATTGACGGGATGTTGGGATTTGATTTTCTTTCGTTGCAAAAAATAGGGTTTAATTTTGTAACCCGTAAAATGTATATATGGAAATGAGGAGCATCGCGCATCAAATAACGAAACGGGCATACACCTGTTGCATTATTATTTTTTTGATGATCGCCTGCAAACTTTCATTGCTTGCTCAGTCGCCGCCGGCGGTAAAATATCTTATCAAAGATGGTAAAATGCTGATCGAGCTGAACAAGCAAATCAAAGAAGCTGAGCTGGATAGTTTTATCACAAAATTTGAATTGTTTGACCTTGACCTGAAACAATTTATTAAAACCAACTCACCTGATTCTTTACAAAAATCAGGTTGGAAACTTGAAAAAAATAGCCGGGAATGGTTTGTGATCAGCAAATATTTAAAAGGGTTTGATAATTTTAATAACCCCGCTGAAAAAATTATATTCATGGAGAAAACGCGGTCCACCAGTGAGCTTTTCCCAAGTGTGAATGATGAAATTAAGTATGGCTATAACATTTTTAGAAAAAAAATGCCATTCCTGGTAAAAGATTCGCTGGTCACATTTTTTCTTCGCAATAACAACAAAGCGCATCATGTAATGTTGGCAGGAAGTTTTAATGACTGGAACCCCGCGGCCCTTGCTATGACGCAAACTGACAGTGGCTGGATTGCTACAGTAAGACTTGCCCCGGGAAAGTATTGGTACAAATTTATCGTTGATGGTAACTGGACAATCGATAACGAAAATACAAAGGTTGAGAATGACGGCAGGGGAAATAACAATTCTGTTTTTTACAAATCCAATACGACATTCAGGCTGAACGGTTTTACTAACGCAAAAAAGGTTTACCTGGCGGGCAGTTTCAACAACTGGAAGCCGCGTGAATTATTGATGACAAAAACATTTTCGGGCTGGCAATTACCCATCTACCTTGCTGAAGGCACGCATACTTACAGGTTTGTGGCAGATGGGGATTGGATGGTGGATCCCGAAAATACTGACAAGCTACCAAATGAATACAATGACTTCAATTCTGTGATCAGGGTAGGCGCCCCGCATTTATTTAAATTAAACGGATATGCAAATGCAGGAAAGATAATATTGACAGGCTCTTTTAACAATTGGCGGGAGGATGAATTATTTATGACCAAAACACCTGATGGTTGGGAATTGCGCTACACACTCGGCGCAGGAAATTATGAATACCGGTACAAAGCCGATGGAAAATGGATAACTGACCAGGGAAACAACTCGAATGTTGCAGCCGGCAGAAAGACAAATGCCTGCCTGGTCATCGGCGCAAATTATACCTTCCGTTTGAAAGGATTCAATACTGCAAAGGCCGTTTATCTTTCAGGAGATTTCAATAATTGGTCGCCCGCTACCTATGCAATGAAACAGGAAGGCGATGAATGGATCCTGCGTGTTCATCTTTCCATTGGTAAACACCTTTATAAATTTGTTGTAGATGGTAAATGGATAACTGATCCGGGCAACAATCTTTGGGAGCAAAACGAGTTTGGTACCGGCAATTCCATCAAATGGTTTGTGCAATAACCGAATGCCGGAGGTTTGCAGCTGGCGGTTACCGCAATGTTTTTTTAGGTATAAAAAATCGACAGGACCAGCAGTTTTCCAAACCTAAATATTTGAAACGGTCTCTTAAAAGTTAACCATAAATTAAACTGTTTTAATGACAAAAATTTCATTTCTCACTATAACTATTCTTTATTTACTGCTTTTGACCGTGCCGATTGATTCAGTAAAAGGGCAGGCCAACTGCGTATTGCAGCCTTCTGTTTTGCGAATTGATTTCGGTAGTGGACGCGGAGCACCCGATCCGAATCTTTCGCTATCGGAAAATTACAGGCGCGTGTTAGACTATTGCCCGCAGGATGGGCACTACAGTATTTTATCTTCCACAAACGATTGTTTTGGGGGCCATTGGCTAACCCTGGCCCAGGATCATACGCCCAATGACATCGACGGCAATATGTTGCTGGTTAATGCGGCCTACCAGCCGGACCTGTTCTTTACTGCTCCGTTGAATGGGCTGTCGCCCAATACTACCTATGAACTTGCTGTTTATTTATTGAACGTGTGCAAACCTGGATTTGATTGCACCGATAACTGGCCAAATCTTCGTTTTGTAATTGAAAATACTGCCGGTGTAGAACTGGCAAAATTCTCCACCGGGCGCATGACTCCAACCGGCGTGGCTTCCTG
>JBDSLD010000351.1:0-45772 GCA_039916545.1 Ferruginibacter sp. | reverse complement strand
CTTCATTTTTTTTTCTTTGAATTTCCCTTACTTCGGCTTCAGCAAGGGTAAAATCCTGAAATATGGCCTGGTACAGTGTTCCAGGATTTTTAGTTCGGTAGAGGTAGAGCCTTCCCAAAAAACTGAGTGTACTATATTGGGAATGACGTTTTTTAGTTGATTATTTTGATGCTTCGGTGGGGTATAAATAATTTATTATACCCTGCACTGTTCCACTGCCGTAGTGGTGATAATCGTCAATGGTAAGATATGACCTTGCATTCACAGCTGATTGCGGAATTTCAAAGGTGCCGGCAGCAACTTGAAATTCTTTTACCAGGCAATCATTGGCGGAGCCGGAAAAGGTCATGTCTATCCTTTCTACCGGCCAATATTTTTGCAGCTTTTCTGCCAGGCCATTTAACACACCAGGTGGCGCGTGCAAAATATTGCTGGTGCCCTGCTGTCCCTGGCTGTGTACATCCAGCGCCAGGTCTATCTTCTTGCCTGACTGCAGCCAGTTCCTGATCCAATTTTTAACACTTGCTACTTCAGGTTCCGTGGGGGCATGAACGGTATCAATAAAATCATCATCCCATTCCTGGTTCAAATCTTCGTAGTTGGCGTTCAGCCGGGTCATTCCATGGTGAATGCCATCGGGGTTCATCATCGGCACAATCTTATAAATGATCTTCTTCCTGGATTCTATTGCCGTGGCAGCTTCAGAAAGCAAATAACCTGTCATGCCTTCCACAAAGAATCCGCCAATGGCTTCGCCGGCGTGCTGGAGCGTGGTGATCAATACTACTTTCTTATCTGCAGCCGGAACGGTAGTATCTGTTATAGTCAGCAATCGTATGGGCCGCGATTGCGCCGACCAGCCCAGTGTATCGATCTGCAGGTAACGCCTGTTTTTTGGGAGTGAGCCAAGAAATTCCAATTCTCTCTCATAGGAATATGGGTGGGCATATGCCAGCCACACGGAGTCTTTTGCAAACCGTTTTAGGAATGTTAACGTGTGCATAGATGAGTCATACGATACTTCTGTGATCCGTTCCCAGTTTTTTTTGTCATAGGAATAAACAGGTCGCGTGCCTTCGGTATAGATCAGGTGGGGCTGGCCGCGGTAAATGCCGGAGAGATGATCCAGTTTCACCGTGACGGTTTTGCCTTGCACATGATCCATCCGGAAATAAAACCAATAATACTGATCGTCGGTACTTGTTTTATGTTTCCAGTGCAGGGTAGGACCTGTTAAAACATTGGCGGGCGACTCAACCAGTTTACCAATGCTACCGCAATCAAAATCAGCACTGATGCGTATACTGTCGCGGGTAGCCTGTTGCTTTAGCTGCGCAAAACCTACCTGGCAATATAAGAAAAGGATGGTATAGAATAGTTTTTGCATAATCGTAAAGTCACTACCAATTAAATCCACGATCCTGTGTGAGACCCGGATCGGATCATTGATACACCGTGTACAGCAACTTAATATTTATCCCGAATGTAGCAGATTGCATTTCCCGGCATATACCTGATATTGATCAATGTATATCCTATTGCGTTGTAAAGTGCATTAATTGCTAAAAACCGCCTATCACAATGCATAATTGTTATTAATTTGTATCAGGACTAAAATCGTATTGATTTTGAAATAGGTACCAGGTTTGCCCGGACGGATATTAAAATACTAAATAAAAAAAGATATGAAAGCAATATGGCTTGGCATTTTAATGATTGGATTTTTCGGCTGTTCCAATGACAGGCCACCCGTGTCATCGCAACCCAGGAAAGTGATCATGGCAGTTTTCGCACATCCGGATGATGAAGTGGATGTTGCTCCCTTGCTTTCCCGGCTATCAGCAGAAGGTCACCAGGTCTACCTGGTCATTGCGACAAAGGGTGAAATTGGTATCACGGAGCATGCAAAGATACCCGCCGGCGATTCGTTGGCACATGTAAGGGAGCGGGAAACTATTTGCAATTGTGATATCCTGGGCATCAAGCCTCCGATCATGCTGGGTATGGGCGATGCAAGTCTGACCAGGAGGCCGGCACTGGCAATTCTGCATGAAAAATTAGATAGTGTTTTCAATGCCTTCAAGCCTGACGTAGTGATCACCTGGGGGCCTGATGGAGGATCCGGTCACCCCGACCACCGCATGGTCGGTAATGTAGTGACAGAAATATTCCAGTCTGGCCAAACTTCAACATTTGGTAAATTATTTTTTACCGGTATTCCGACAGAGAACTGGCTAAAGCCACCCATCTATCTTACCGATCTCGGTAAAGAAGTCCATGAAACTTACAAAACTGTCAAAAAGGAATTTTTAACGACCCGCATAAAATGTGAAAAGCCTGAAATTGAAAAAGCAATAAATGCGATGTATTGTTACAAATCGCAATACACACAGGCGGAAATGTCAGATAACAGGTTGTGGACATTATTTATGAACAGGGATACTGTTTACCTGAGGCCATTTGTCTTTCAGAAAGAAATTTCTTATAATTTATTTGACTGATTTTTGAATTATCCGTCTGTTTGCTTTACCAGGTCGGTTAATAAATTCATATTCAGGATGGTGATACTTTTATTATCGGCCGCAATAACTTCATCCCGGATCAATTCATTCAATACCCTGAAAACTGTTTCGTAAGTAGTGCCGGAATAGGAGGCCAGGTCTTGCCGGCTTACACTTAAACCGATGGCGCCAGCTGCAGTAACACCAAATTTATTTATTAATGAAATTAAAGAATCTGCAATGCGGCCCTTTACCTGCATGTGTGCCAGGTTGCTCATTTTTCGTTCCGACCTTTGTAATTCTTCTGCATAAAACATTAGTAACCCGGTGGTGAATGCATTATTGACACGTAGGGTTGTTTTAAAAAAATCGAGATCGATGAAACAAATTGTACAGGGTTCCAGTACGGTACACGAAACAGGATAAACAATTTCATCTCCAAAACCGCGGTGGCCAACAATATCACCGTTTTTTGCAAAACGAATGATCAGTTCTTTTTCAGCGCCCCATTTTTTATGAACTTTTACCACACCATGAAAAATAAAAAACATGCCCTTCACTTCATCTCCTTCTTTAAAGACAAGTTCGCCCCTTTTTAAGTGGAATGTCTTTTTATTGGCGGCTATTGCAGGTAACCATTCCGGCAAGCAGCCGTTGCACAAAAAGCAACTTTTCAGATCGCAATCGTTTTTGTTGTTCTTCATCAGGCATGAAAGTTAATCGCTAAATGCAACTCAAAAAAATAATGCAGGTATTATTTTACTTTCAGGAAGGAGTAGCGCAGCACTATTTAAGACCTGTGGCCAGGCTGGAATTTACCACTGACTGAACAGCGTGTTTAAATTGTGCGCCATGAAGCTGTACAACATCGCCCACAATGATAATAGCGGGGTTGGTTAGTTGCGCATGCTGCGCCCTGAAGGCAATATCCTTTACAGTACCGATCACCATTTTTTCTCTTGCTGTTGTTCCATCCTGGATGATGGCGACAGCTGTATTGCTTTTACCGTTGGCCGCAAAAATATCCATGATGGCCTCCAGTTTACTCATTGCCATTAAAATCACTACGGTTGCAGATGATTGCGCAGCCAATTTTATATCTGTCGAGATATGACCAGATTGCGTGGTGCCGGTAGTTACCCAAAAGCTTTCATTGATGCCCCTGCAGGTAAGTGGTATCATTTGTGTGGCAGGCACCGCTAACGCGCTGGATATGCCAGGTATTACAACCACATCGATACCTTCTGCCCGGGCTGCCATGATCTCTTCCCCGGCACGTCCAAAAACAAACGGGTCCCCACCTTTTAAGCGCACCACATGTCCATGCGAATGGGCATATTCAACGATCAGCCTGTTTATTTCCAGTTGTGATAATGCATGGCAGCCATAACGTTTACCAACAAATCTTTTAATGGCTGCAGGAGAAGCATAATCGAGCAATTCTTCGCTGGCAAGTGCATCATATAATATTACGTTGGCGGCAGCAATTGCGTTGATTGCTTTAATTGTAATCAGCTCCGGATCTCCCGGACCGGCACCAACAAGAGACAAAAGCGGCTTACTCATAAAATTTATATTAAAATTATAAATATGTGATTTATTTTATACAAATATATAGGAAAGTGAAATAATACCACTATTTTTATGATATAAATAATATTTTAATAGGAAATAATCCGAATTAGATCGATTAAAATATTATATAAAATAGATTATAATTTAACGATTGTTTGCTACTTTTCCATTGATCATTTAATATTTCTTACGATGAAAGTAGTAGTTATTGGAAACGGGATGGTCGGATATAAGTTTTGCGAAAAACTTATATCAAAAAAAACAAATGTGACAATTGTTGTTTTTGGAGAAGAGATCCGGCCCGCTTATGACCGGGTGCATTTAAGCGAGTTTTTCGCCGGTAAATCAGCAGAGGACCTTACTATGGCAAGCGCCGGCTGGTACCTTGATAATGATATACAACTTCACCTGGGTGACCCGGTGAAAAGTATCAACCGGCATACCAAAACAGTCTATTCTCATAAAGGGGTTACTGAATGTTATGATTACCTGGTAATGGCAACAGGCTCAGCAGCGTTTGTGCCGCCGATACCTGGTGTTGATAAACGCGGTGTATTTATTTACCGCACCATCGAAGACCTCGAAATGATGAGTGCTCATGCCCGCAAAGCTAAAAGGGGCGCCGTAATAGGTGGTGGCTTGTTAGGGCTCGAAGCAGCTAAAGCCATGCTCGATCTTGGTATCGCCGATACACAGGTGATTGAATTCGCACCGCGCCTGATGCCCAGGCAGATTGATGACGCCGGCTCTTCCATCTTGCAAAATAAATTAGAATTGCTGGGCCTGAAAATCCATACGAATAAAAATACGAGTGAAATTTTGGGAGGGGAAACTATCACCGGGATGCAGTTCTCTGACAATACGAGCATTGAGGTTGACATGCTGGTAATCTCTGCCGGAATAAAACCCAGGGACGAACTTGCAAAATCGTGCGGACTTGAAACAGGCCAGCGCGGGGGCATCGTGGTAAACGAAAACCTGCAAACAACTGATCCATTCATATTTGCTATCGGCGAATGCGCGCTGTACAAGGGGATGATCTATGGATTGGTGGCACCCGGTTACGAAATGGCTGATACAGTGGCTGCTAACCTGGCTGGTGGCAACAAAACCTTTGCGGGTTATGACATGAGCACTAAATTGAAACTGATCGGTATCGATGTAGCAAGTTTTGGCGACCCGTTTATACAAGGCGAAAGCATCCGTACCGTTGTTTTTGAAGATACCATGAAGGGCATTTATAAGCGGATCAATATTTCCGCAGATGGCAAAGAATTATTGGGCGGTGTGCTGGTAGGAAATGCGGATCAATATAATATGCTACTGCAAACCTGTAAAAATAAAGTGGTACTTCCACCCAACCCGGAAGATGTGATAATGGGATCAAGGGGTGGTGAAGCTGGTGCAGGTGCCGGCGTTCCCGGTTTACCGGACGATGCTGTGATATGCAGTTGTGAAAGCATCAGCAAGGGAGATATTTGCGCCGCTGTCTCCAAATTGGGTTGCGAAACGATTGACGCGATTAAGAAATGTACGAAAGCCGGTACCGGTTGTGGCGGATGTGTACCAATGCTAAAGGACCTGATGGTTTATACCATGAAATCGCAGGGTAAATATGTTCGGAATATATTATGCGAGCATTTCAATTACAGCCGGCAGGAAATCTTTGACCTCGTAAAACTAAATGAATTAAAATCATATGATGAAGTGTTGGATAAACTGGGAACCGGCGACGGCTGCGAATTATGTAAACCTCCGGTTGCGTCTATCCTTGCCAGTCTGTGGGGTGAAATGATCCTTAAAAAAGGCAATGACACCGCGCAGGATAGCAATGACAGGTTTTTGGCAAATATTCAGAAAGGGGGAACTTATTCTGTCGTACCGCGTATCCCCGGCGGCGAAATTACGCCTGACAAATTAATAGTGATTGGCCAGGTTGCCAAACAGTATCACCTGTATACAAAAATAACGGGTGGCCAGCGCATCGACATGTTCGGTGCCCACCTCAGTGACCTGCCGGATATTTGGAGCCAGCTGATAGCGGCAGGTTTCGAAAGCGGGCACGCTTATGGAAAATCCCTGCGCACGGTGAAGAGTTGCGTGGGCAGTACCTGGTGCCGGTTTGGACTGCACGATAGTGTTAGTTATGCTATCCGCATCGAAGAGCGTTACCGGGGTTTGCGTTCACCACATAAATTAAAAGGCGGTGTAAGCGGTTGCATCCGGGAATGCGCAGAAGCGCAAAGCAAAGATTTTGGCATCATTGCTACGGAAAAAGGCTGGAACCTGTTTGTGTGTGGCAACGGCGGAAGCAAACCGCAACACGCCTTACTGCTCGGTACCGATCTTGATGATGCAACCTGTATCCGGTACATCGACCGCTTTTTAATGTTCTATATAAAAACCGCTGATACTTTAACCAGGACCGCTACCTGGCTCAATAAGATGGAAGGGGGTATTGACTACCTGCGAAATGTGGTTGTGAATGATAGTCTTGGCATGAACCAGCAGTGGGAAGCGGAAATGCAAACCCTGGTGGATTGCTACAAATGCGAATGGAAAGAGGCAATTGATAATCCTGAAATCAGAAAGCGCTTTAATCATTTTGTAAACGCGCCGGAAATAAAAGACCCTTCGGTAAAATTTGAAACGATGCGGGAGCAGAAAAAAGTTGCGGACTGGAAATAATATGCTGTAAGAATAAAGTGATTGTCCGGCCGAAAAACAATCCGGAACCATCACTGGCAATAGTTTATTGATTGCTTACGACATTTATTGAAAGCTGATGCTGTGTAATATCCGTTCTTTAACCGGGTTTCTTTTACTGAGTCAAATATAATATTAATCACTACAAAGAATGAATGGTGTATTTCACCTTGTCCTTCAGTTTATTTATCATAGATCCACGATTGATTGCTTTTCTTTTTTGTCATTGCCTTTTTAGTATTTCACAACGATTGTTTGCTTTTTTTACGGTATAACTGGTGTAATTGCCAATTAGCATGATAAGCCTGTAAATGCGGTTGACACTGTGTTACAGGTCATTCATTCAATAAATATCCTGTATTTGAATTCTTTGCTAACAAAAAAAATAACCAATGCTAACACTAACCAATCCGACCTCCATTCAGTGGTTTGCAGCCTGCGATATTTCAGACGTACCAACTAACGGTGGCGTATGCGTGAAATACGAAGACACCCAGATCGCGTTGTTTCATTTTTCCCGCAGGGGAGAGTGGTACGCCACTCAAAATGAATGCCCGCACCGCAAACAAATGGCATTGAGCAGGGGGATGATCGGTACTCAACAGGATGAGCCAAAAGTGGCCTGTCCATTTCATAAAAAAACATTTTCGCTTGTAACCGGGGAATGCCTTACAGGCGATGAATGCAGTATTAAAACTTACCCGGTTAAAGTAGAATCAGGGAAGATATTTATTGGAATAGAAGCTTAAAAACAAAGCCCCGGCCGATGTGGAAATTGAACCGGGGCAGATTTCAAATTGATCACAACTTAAAACCAACACCAAAACTATGTCTAAAATTTTAAAAAGAGGGATTTCGGCAGCGATGATATTCATCATTGCGCTGGCTGCTTTGAACGTGCAGGGGCAGCTGTCTGTAACGGGCCAGTTGAGAACCCGTACAGAATACCGGAATGGGCTCGGCACACTGAGATTAAAAGCCAATGACCCTTCCTTTTTTACCTCGCAACGCACCCGGCTCACCTTCAACTATAAAACCAGCCGGGTGATATTTCAAACATCCCTGCAGGATATACGCGTATGGGGACAGGATGCATCAACGATCAGTACCGCAGATGGCAATAAGCTGGGCGTGCATGAAGCCTGGGCCGAAATCATACTTGCCAGTAAAAAAGATTCATCTTTCAAAACACCTGTTGTTGATTATTTTGCTGTGAAGATCGGCCGGCAGGAACTATTGTATGATGACAGTCGCCTGTTGGGTAACCTCGATTGGGCGCAGCAGGCTCGCCGGCATGATGCCATCTTGTTTAAGTTACTGAATAAAGGCTGGCAGTTCGATCTTGGCCTTGCCTTCAACCAGCACACGGATGCATTCAATTACAACGGTACATTGTATACACCGGCCAATGTAATGCCATATGTAAAAGACAGCAAGGGAAATTTAGCCATCACTCCCCCTGGTTTTATTCCTTTAAGCAACCCCGCAGGATGGAGCTCAAAAACAGGTAGCCCAGCTTTACAGGCAATGCCTTCAACCAATGGCTTATACCAGGATTATAAAGCCATGCAATATCTATACGCGGCAAAAACAGTTGGCCGTTCGAAAATAACCGGACTGGTGCTGGCAGACCATTTTGGTAAATACATCAGCGACTCTGTTAAGAATATTGCCGGTACAGATACGGGCTATATTTATGGAAGACGTTTTAATCAAAAAGGCGTTAACAGCCGGGTTACCGCCGGTATTTTAGTAAACAGTATCCTTGATGAGAAAAAGCAATTCGCATTAACCGCCGGCTTTTATTACCAGGCTGGTAAGGACAGGGACGCACAAAAAATAAGCGCGTTCACTACCACGGCGTCCCTTACTTACAATAAAAATAAATTCAGCTATACAGCAGGCTGGGATTATATTTCAGGTAATGATGCCTTTTCAGTTACCGGCACCGGACACCGGTTTGATCCGTTGTATGGCACGCCCCATAAATTTTGGGGACTGATGGATTATTTTTATGTGGGCACCGGTTCACCTGCCGGTGGGTTGAGCGACCCTTTCGCAAAGATCAGGTATGCCGCTGCAAAAAAGCGGTTTACCGCACAACTGGATTACCATTACTTCAACCTCGCAAAAAATCAACAGGACCTGGGTGGTAATGCAATTAAAAAATACCTGGGCAGTGAGCTTGACCTGGTGACTAATTATTCGCTGAATAAGATAGTCACACTTGAATACGGGTTCAGCCTGATGGCCGCCACTAAAAGTATGGAATATGCCAAAGGGATTGCACCCAACGCTGCGAAGCTTACTGGCACCTGGAGTTATCTCATGATCACTATCAGGCCGGAATTTTTATTGAAGTAACCGGCCGTAATGCTTCCACCGGAAATACGCGAAAAGAATCTTTCATCCCTCAACTTATTTATCATGTCATCAATCATCAATAATCAACCACTTTCCACATTAAACATACTTAGTACTAAAGGTATTCAGATGAAGACCTTTCACCTAACCTGGCTAACTTTTTTTGCCTGCTTTTTTGGCTGGTTCGGACTGGCGCCATTAATGCCAACTATCCGTGCCGACCTGGGTTTATCCAAATCACAGGTGGGCAATACAATTATAGCCGCCGTGTCTGCGACGATTTTTGCACGTCTGTTGATCGGTAAACTATGCGATAGCTGGGGGCCGCGTAAAACTTACACGGCTTTATTGTTGATAGGTTCCTTACCTGTTATGTTAGTAGGCCTGGCCCATAGTTATACTTCCTTCCTTTTATTTCGTTTAGCCATTGGCGTTATAGGGGCCTCGTTTGTCATTACCCAGTTTCATACTTCTGTAATGTTTGCGCCAAATATCAAGGGTACCGCCAATGCGGTTGCCGGTGGCTGGGGCAATTTAGGTGGTGGCGTTACCAACATGCTGATGCCTGTAATATTTGCAACCATCGTAGGATTTGGCTATACCAACGCTGAAGCATGGAGGTACGCGATGATCCTGCCCGGGATCATGTTAATGGTCATGGCTTATGTGTATTACAAGTTTACAAAAGATACACCGGAAGGCAATTATGAAGACATCAATCGCCTGAAGACAGTTTCCCGAAAAACAGACTGGAACATATTGGCCGACTGGCGGGTATGGAGCCTGGCGCTGGCCTATGCCATGTGTTTTGGGATGGAAATTACTTTCGACGGCGTGGCTGCATTGCATTTTACGGATACCTTTCACCTGAAACAAAGCGCCGCAGGTTTTTGGGCCGGCTGTTTTGGTTTTATGAACATTTTTGCCCGCGCGCTTGGTGGAATTTCCGCTGACAAAATCGGAAAAAGATACGGCATGAAAGGCAAAGGTATTTTGCTGGCAGGTATGCTATTGCTGGAAGGATGCGGCATTTTACTTTTTGCCATCGCGGGTTCACTGGAAATGGCCATCTTATCAATGCTCACATTTGCTTTATTTCTTAAAATGGCCAATGGCGCTACTTATGCCATCACTCCGTTTATCAATGAAAAAAATGTGGGCGTGGTTAGTGGTATCGTAGGTGCGGGTGGAAATGTAGGCGGAATGATGTTCGGGTTTCTTTTTAAATCAACAACGATTACTTATATACAGGCATTTCAGTATATCGGTTATATGGTGATCGGCATATCGTTGGTTGTATTGATCACAAAATTTGCAGTGGCCGGTAAATTGGCAACAAGTACCGTTAAAGATACTGAACTCCAAATAGTATGACGATACCGGCAAAGCTGTTTTTTACAATTGATAAATTGTGTACCAACAGCAGGCAGGGAATTGTTCAATCACTTTAAAAAAGCGTTGATCAAAATTTGACAAATTTTAAAAATAATACCGGCGACCCGTTACCTGCTTCGAAGTTTGCAGCTGCAACACCTGTGGATACCGGCAACACAACCACCTGTTGCTACTGCGGCGTAGGATGCGGAATTGTTGTGAATAAAGACAAACAGGGAAATTTAAAAGTTGAGGGCGACCTTAACCATCCGGTTAATAAAGGGATGTTGTGCAGTAAGGGAATGAACCTTCATTATACGGTAGCAGATACCAGCGACCGGTTGCTGTACCCGGAAATGCGGTATGCAAAAAATCAACCAAGACAAAGAGTTTCATGGGATACGGCCTTGGAAAGGACCGCTGTGGTGTTTAAAACACTCATTCAAAAATATGGCCCGGATTCAGTGGCCTTCTATGCTTCGGGACAATGCCTTACCGAAGAATATTACGTGGTGAACAAACTGATCAAAGGTTTTATCGGGAGTAATAACATCGATACAAACTCAAGGCTATGCATGAGTTCGGCGGTTACTGCTTATAAGATGAGCCTCGGAGAAGATAGTGTGCCGGTAAGTTATGACGACCTGGAAATTGCAGATTGCATATTTGTAGCCGGGGCAAATCCGGCCTGGTGCCACCCGGTATTGTGGCGAAGGATAGAGATGGCCCGGGAAAAGAATCCCAATGTAAAGATCATCGTGAGTGACCCACGCAAAACACAGACCTGCTCCATCGCAGATATACATTTACAGTTAAATCCCGGAACGGATATAACCCTGCATCATGCCATTGGAAGATGTTTGATAGAAGATGGTAAAATCGATGTGGCTTTCCTGTTGGATCATACAGAAGGATTCGAACGATACCGGGATATTGTTTTCGAAAGATCAGTTGCAGCAGCAGCGGCTATTTGCGGTTTAGCAGAAACTGATATTCGCCTTACCGCTTCCTATATTGGAAATGCAAAAGGTTTTATCGCGATGTGGACGATGGGGCTTAATCAGAGTGTCGTAGGTGTAAATAAAAATCTATCCCTGATCAATTTAAACCTGATCACCGGGCAAATAGGTAAACCCGGATCAGGCCCTTTTTCCTTAACCGGCCAACCAAATGCAATGGGTGGCCGCGAGGTAGGCGGACTGGCGAACCTATTGCCTGCACACCGCGACCTGTCTAATGAAGCACACCGTAATGAAGTCGAAAAATTCTGGCAAATACCGTTGGGTACAATCCAGTCGAAACCGGGATTAACCGCCACCGAAATTTTTGAAGCGCTTAATGAAGGGAAACTTAAAGCTGTCTGGATTTTGTGTACCAACCCCTTAGTTAGTTTACCAGATGTGCGGGTGGCCGAGGAAGGATTAAAGAAAGCAAAATTTGTGGTGGTACAGGAAGTAAGTAATAAGCCGGAAACATTGAAATATGCGGATGTGGTGTTACCGGCGGCTTCCTGGCTTGAAAAGGAAGGCACCATGACAAATGCCGACCGCAGGATCAGTCTCCTGAATAAAATTACCGATGCGCCTGGTGAAGCAATACCCGATGCCGAAATAATTTGTCGCTTTGCCAGGAAAATGGGTTTTCAAGGATTTGATTTTGAAAACATGGCTGCAATATTTGCAGAACATGCGGCTTTAACCGCCGGTACCAATATGGATTTCAGCGGATTGAACTATAAAATACTGTTGGATAAATATTCTGTTCAATGGCCTTATCCAACCCAAACGAATTTTAAAGGCGGAAAGGCAAAGGATAATCGCGGTACCGAAAGATTATTTAGCGATCATCAATTTTACACACCATCGAAAAAAGCGGTCATCCAATCTTTCCCAGATCAAAATAACAGTGAACAGCCATGCACCGGTTTCCCCTTGGTACTAACTACCGGGCGTATACGCGATCAGTGGCACACGATGAGTAAAACGGGGAAAGTAAATAAATTAAAAAAGCATATCAGCGAATCCTTTTTGGAAATGCACCCGAATGATGCAAAGGAGAGAGGCATCAGGGAAAATGAACTTACAGAAATTTTTAGTAAACAGGGATCTGTGCGGGTAAAAGCGAAATATTCGACTGATATTAAAAAAGGAGTTGTCTTTCTGCCCATGCATTGGGGAAAAATTTTGGGTAATGACCTGAACAGGGCAAATAATCTTACCGCAAACCTGGTGGATCCTACAAGCAAAGAACCTGATTTTAAATTCACCGCGGTGCAGGTATTGCGTTACCAAAAACCAACACAAAAGATCGTCGTGATAGGCGCTGGTGCCGGCGCTTGCGGTTTTGTTAAAAGTTACCGCGAGCTGAATACTACAGATGAGATTGAAATTTTCAGCAAAGAAAACCTGCCATTCTACAACCGGGTGTTATTGCCTGATTATATCAGTGGGGCGTTACCCTGGGACAACCTGGTGAAAATGACCGATGAGGAAGAACGGCGCTACAATATCAAACTGCACCGGGGGATAAGTATAGAACACATCGACCGGGAAAGCAAAAAACTTACTGACAGCGAAGGCCAAACCCATAGCTATGATATATTGCTGATCGCAACTGGTAGCAGGGCCGCTGTATTAAAAGACATGCCTTCTTTGAAAGGTATTTTCACCATGCGGAGCAGGCTGGATGCCGACCGGTTTAAAGACCACATCGACCCGGCAAAAGGGAAAGTGATCATTGCAGGCGGGGGATTGCTTGCTATTGAATTAGCTGCATCGCTTCGCGAAACCGGCATCGGTGTGATAATTATACACCGTACCTCCAGGCTCATGAGCAGGCAACTTGATCCGTTGGGCGGGCAGTTGCTGCAGGATGAGCTGACTGACAGGGGAATTGAAATTTATTACAATGATGAGATCGATCGCTTTTTAGGTAGTCTCCAAATTAGTGGCATCCGGTTAAAAAGCGGTTTGTTGTTAGACTGCCAGGCCGTTGTGATCGCCATCGGTACCATTCCAAATATCGAGATAGCAAAGGCCGCCGGTATTAATTGCAAACTTGGCGTGGTTGTAAATGAATACCTGCAAAGCAGCGATCCTCACATTTTTGCCATTGGAGAGATCGCGGAATTTAAAGGCCTTTTATATGGCGTAACGGCAGCGGCTGAGCAGCAGGCTTTAATTGTAGCAAGGTACCTGGGCGGAGATATTTCCAAATATTATGAAGGGTCATTGATGATGAATATGCTAAAAATGCATGGAACAGAACTGTGCTCGCTGGGCCTGGCCGAATGCCCGAATGACCAGGCTTACGAAGAAGTGGTGTTTATTGATAAAGCGAAGCGATATTATAAAAAGTGTATCATCCACAATGACCGTCTTGTAGGTGCTATTTTGATTGGCGACAAAAGCGAGTTCCTCGAATTCCGCGATTTGATACAGGACAAGATCGAGCTAAGCGATAAGCGGCTGAGCCTGCTAAGAAGCGGTAAAAAAGCTGATCCGGTATTGGGTAAACTGGTTTGTAGTTGCACGGGTGTGGGAGAGGGCAACCTCAGGAATAAAATTAAAGAAGGCTGTGGCGACCTGTTGCAATTGTGCCAGCTGACAGGCGCAGGAATGGGATGCGGAAGTTGCCGGCCGGAAGTGAAATCTATATTGGAAAAAGAATTAGCTCCTGTTCAGGAAATCCCGGAGGCGGTATTGGTATAGCTGCCAGGTAAATTAAACAAAAGCAGCGCCATCTTAAAATACCCAAATTAAAAGTTATTCAATACTGTAAAAATATACATGATGACCATTGATTTTAATGATAGCAGTGATATTGAAATGATTGACACCATGCACTTCCATTTCGAGGAAGACTTTATGGAAAATAATATCCGCTGCATACCTATGTTCGTGCGCTTTAAACTGGATGCGGCAGGTATTAAATTAAAGCTGGCGGAATGGAGCCGCTTTACTACTGCTGAAAGAAAGCAATTAACTGTGCAGTCCTGCGACAACCCGCAGCAAATAGCAGGATACAGAAATTATTTGTATCAATTGGTTATCAGGCGAACCGGTAACGCCCCAGCCGATTTGATTGTTGATGACAACCCGGCCTGGGCAAATCTCGGCCAGGTAGATGCTTCCCTGCTGGCTAAGGCGGGGGAGTACGACTGGCATATTTCGATCCGCCAATGGGCCGGGTTAAATAATCTGCAGCGGTTTGCCTTATTAAAGCTGTACAGGCCGGGACATGAGAATAAAAATTTTCCAAAAGCAATGAAGGAGTTCAATCTTACCTGATCAAACACATGGATGAAAAAATAACAGTGAAGATCAACTTCAGCGGAGGCATCATTTCTCCCGGGGAGTTGTATAATATTTTGGTTGCTGCAGGCAAAGCAAAAATTAACCGGGTAAGTTTTGGTTTGCGGCAGCAATTGCTTATTCGCGTGCCTGCAAACAATATTGATACCCTGCTTAGAGAACTTCAGGTGCTTGGGATATTTTACGAATTGGATAAAGATGAATTTCCGAATATTATCAGCTCTTATCCTGCTGAAGAAGTTTTCATTACCAATACCTGGCTAAGCGAAGGCGTGTATAAAGATATTTTAGACCTCATAGATTATCGGCCAAGATTTAAAATCAATATTTGCGACAGCAACCAGAGTTTTACTCCTATGCTAACCGGTAATATCAATTGGGTAGCCGACTTGCACATCCATCACTTCTGGCATTTATTTATTCGTTTTCCCAAAACCAACGTTATTTACGAATGGAAGGAAATGGTTTATACCAATGATGTAGCGAGAATAAGCCGGCATATTGAGGAATTAATATTTGCCCATGCGGATCAGTTTTACGATCGGCCGAATGTGAACGGAGAGGAGCTTTTTAAATTGGTGAGCCTTCAAAACTATATTACGAAAACTTCAGCTTCTCCTGCGCGCCTGCCTTATTTTAACCTGCCCTATTATGAAGGATTAAACCGTTACCAGGATAAGTATTGGCTGGGTATTTACAGAAGGGATGAATTATTTTCGATCAACTTTTTAAAAGAATTGTGCCAGTTGTGTTTGCAAACAAAGATCGGTCAGTTATGTTCTACTCCCTGGAAGACGATCATCCTGAAAAACATAGAGGAAAAGGACCGTATTCATTGGAACAACTTGCTGGCTAAGCATCGTATTAATGTTCGCCACGCAGCTAATGAACTCAACTTCCAGGTAGAAGATGACTGCGCAGAAGGACTTGCGTTAAAACAGTTTTTATTAAAGAGCCTGCATGCCGACGATACCCGCACATTTGGAATTTGTGTGGGGATAAAGACAAGAAAAAAAAGTGAGGTTTTCAGTAATATACTTGTGAGAAAAAGGCCGCTGGTCAGCATTGGAAAGATTGGCTTTTTTTATGTTTATGATATTTTATGTGCCAAAGATTTTAATCCAAACGAGCGAACCGGTTTTATTTATAGTAAAAACAACCCTAAATTTTTGCTTGCAGAGCAACTATGGCGTGCCATTCTTTCTTACTACGCCCACCAACGTGCTTCACAATCCTTGTTAGACAGAACAGAAACAATACAAAAAGAGACCCTGGTAAAACCGCCGGATATTATTTACCTGTATCAATGCAGGCGCTGTTTGTCGATATATGATGAAAAGATGGGAGAGCCGGAGAACAATATTTTACCAGGAACCCAATTCGAGGATTTGCCGCCCGCGTATTGTTGTGAATTGTGTGCGTCGTCCAAAGACGATTTTACAAAGATCGACCAGGCCAATTTAAACCTGCAGCCTGTTTAGTTCTTCCTGCGTATTAAAATTAAGAAAATATTTTTTCTGCTTATCGTCCAGTACAATGCTAACGGTAGTGAGATGTTGCAACATAAATTTTATGCTGAACCGGGTAATTTTTTTTTCATGTACTAAACCAAGAATCACGGCCAATCCCCTGGCTGTGTAAACCGCACAAAGAGGTTCAGGTTCAGCATCGTTTGTAAAAACAAATGCCTGCGCACTTTTATCTTCCTGGTACACTGAAAGTAGTTGATTGAGCACCACAGTTTCCATCAATGGCATATCGCAGGCCAGCACCAATAAATCATCGTGCGGATAACGCAGGTGAACGCTTAAGATGCCGGTCATTGGGCCTTTCACCTGCAAGGTGTCATCATCTTCGATCAATGGCAATTCGTGGAAGGCGCCTGAGTATTCATTCAGCTGGTGTTGGTTTACTGACAGGCAAGTGTCTAAATGAAGAGATGATATTTTTTGGACTGCAATTTTTGCCCAGGTATTGTTCATTGATTTGATCATGCCTTTATCAGTGCCCATTCTTGAGCTCCTTCCCCCGCATAATATTACTCCCCGTATTGCAGTCATTTTTTTAATTTCAATTATTCCCGGAATTTGCGATGTTGTTTTTGTGCCGCTGCCAGGTTATCAAAAATTTGTAATCATTTAGTTGATTTTTTTAAATCGTGTAGAACTTACAACCTTACACAGCGCATGTCCAATTTCCTTTAACCTTGCAACTTCTTTAACGACCTGCCAGGTATACAGTCAAAATAAATTTACACACGTTAGTTTACCCGGTAACCGGCCTTAAGCTTTGTAGCCAACCACTACTTAAACAAATTTGCTAATAAACCGATTACGCCGGCCGTGGTATGGGTCCATATCTCTTTATAGGTCGCGTTCACCTGCATCGGCATATAAGGCTCATCATCGTTTTCAAAAGTTTCTATTCCAACAGGAACCGCGCCTACCACGTCGCCGGCATAAGCGCCGTACAGTGGCGGATAATCATATCCATCACCGTAGATCGTGCTCATCGCAAATGGATTGTACCCGACAATGTATTCAAGTTGCCTTGTTGCAATGTCCCTTAAGGCTTTATCATTCAGCAGGTCTGAAAGAATGAATGCGGCTTTCGCCTTTCCCATAAGTATTGCATGAAATCCCCTGAATTGGTATGCCACAGGAAACCGGCGCAAATAAAAATCGCCGCCGAGGTGTACCCCGTTTTTTACCTGGGCATTGTATTCTTCCATGGAAGGCATGCCCACTTTATCACCTTCATGATAGATGCCTGAAAAATCTGCGTTGTTTAGTTCATACACTGCTGCCGGTAAAATGCCGTAGGGTTCAATTACCGTTAAAATATCGTGCAGGTAATCTGCATAAGCCTGGCAGGATGCCTTCCATAGCCGGGCGTCAGGGTGTGAAGCCGCATCGGTCAATAGCATGCTGAGCCCTTGTATCATCAATTGTTCATCGCTCCGGTGAAAATAAGTGAGTATCCTTTTTTTCTTTCTTGATTCATAAAAAAAACCGTGGAGCGGTATTTTCCAGTCGGTGCGCCTGTCTTGTTGCTGGCAATCCATTACCACACGTGCATACTGAACTGCAAAATCGAGGTAGGGTTGTTCTTTGGTGAGCCGGTACAGGTTCATGGCGGATACTACCGCGAGCGCATAAAGGTCCACTTCATTTTTTTCCGTTACGGATGCGCTTAACAACTGGTTAGCGAACGAAAAATCTTCTATGGCGCTCTTGCTGCACCAATGAGCAAAAACCGGGTCATCCTTTTGATAAACGGGAGCCCCGAGTGCGCAGTAAGATGCCGCAATAAAATTATCCGAAGGGTTGTTACCGGCTTTGCCCTGCATATCATCTTTGGTACCGGAAATATTATCGGACCAGATACCGATGATCAGACCACCTTCCCGGTACCCATCCCCAAACCTTGTTTGCAGGGTCCAGTTCAAACCCCAGCGCGCCTCTTCCAGTAAGCGCTGGTACAATTGTTCATTTTTGTTCTTTACGGATTTTGCAAGCTCCAGCATAGCGATACCTCCCCGGGCAGTATTGCCGATCCCCTGCGTCATATCGGCCGCATCGTGCCATCCGCCGCTGACACCGATCCGCCTGCCATCGGGATGTACACATACCACATCCTGGTGACATACCTGGTGGATGCCCGGCTGGTCATAACCACATCTTTCAGCGAAGAAAAAATTAAGTGTGTGCCACGCCGTAGCCAGGTATGCATCGTCGCCTATCGGGAAAGGTTCGGACGCCTTATTGCCAATTTTTAACGTATAATATCCCGGCTTCTTAAAGCTGGTGAAATCCAATTGAGCAAAACCACTGTCCAGCTGTTTTACATCCCCGCTAAATACCGGCGCCCCGGCGGCCGTAATCAGTTGGAATTTTGTGCCCGTCACATGTTGCATCAAAGCCTGTTTTACAGAGCCGGTTTTATAACCACTATGGCTATACGCTATTGCGTTCTTCCTCAAATTAAACCCTCTTGTATTTTCAGCATCCACCTTTTCGATGCGCATGTCATCAATGTACAATTTCATCGCATCTGCAGCGCCGGCCGGGGAACCAGTCAGCATAATGTTTACAGAAAAGCCGGTAACGGAATCGCGGTAAAGGTCTGGTATCTCCCAAATGATCTGTTGCCATTTGCCCGGATAAACTGTAACATAATGTTGCCCTTCAAACCTGCCGGGTGTCGGCATAATGTGCCTGCCTTCATTATATAAAGTACAGCCAACAAAAAAAGAATAAAAGCCGGGAGCCTCGGCATATACCCACACAGAAAAGCGGTTATATTCCTGGAGGTTCTCACCTTTAAGCGGCCTGATAACTTCAGCAAAAGCATAACTCCTGTTGGTTGGATTTTTTGTTCCCAATGATGTCGGCGTTTCCAGGAGGACGCTGCCATTGCCGGAAATTGTTCTGCTGCGATCAACTTTTATAAGACCCGGGCCCTGCGTTTTCAAAGAATTGAAATCTGCAGCCAATGGTAAAACGCGTGATTTTTCAACCTGTTTCTTCGACCACCTTGTTGCGCCAGCAGTAGTAGAATCGGCCTTCATGGTATATTTCAGGTACCTGCTTTGTTGAAGTTGCTGCTGCAAATTCGCATCCTGGGCTTTAGCAGGGTTGATATAACATATTAAAATAAGTATTGCCGACCAGGTATGGGGCGGGCGTAAGAAAATGTTCATCCAAAAATAATTTATGTTCCTGTTGATGTTCGTGGAAATATTTTATCCGTTTAGCATTCCAGGCAATGAAAAGCTTTTCAGAAAAAATTCAATCAAATATAAACTGTCTTGTTGGTTAGATAAAAATATGGTTGCGCAATCTCTGTGCAAAGGCTATTGTGCCAAGATACCTGCTATAGTTTTTGCTAACCCGGTATTCTTAAAATTCACCAGGTGATCACTAACTACATTTATCGAATAAGCACCAAAAAGACATCTTCTTCATCCTGTAAAAAATAACATATGAAACTAATCGAGGCTGCCCCAATACCTTGCTCTCAACCAGGTATTAACTGGAAATAAAAAGAATAGATGATAAGCGCTGCGAAAGGGCAATTCACGGGGAAAAAGGCGTCATTTTGCAAGAAGTCCCGGCTGACTAAACGTAAATACCTGTGTATCATTACCCAATTTATTTTGTGTTATTTTATATGAACACCGTGCCGGGCTTTCATTTTTTTCTAAAACAGAACTGCCGGCATTAGCCGGCAGCATAAGATTATTAATATTTGTACGTCTAAAATGTATATGCAAGGGTAGCGATCAACTGCCTGGGAGCAATTGGGTTGATGCTGTAATTTTCGTGAACAAAATAGTTTATTTCATTTGAAATGTTGGAAAGCTTGGCCAGCATTGAAATCTTT
Source organism: Ferruginibacter sp. (assembly GCA_039916545.1). GTDB lineage: Bacteria > Bacteroidota > Bacteroidia > Chitinophagales > Chitinophagaceae > Ferruginibacter. The sequence continues at coordinate 25,554 of JBDSLD010000351.1, read as the reverse complement.
TTGTAAGCATAACCTGCGGAAAGATCAACAGTAGTAAAACCATCTAAAGGAATCAGGCCTGCACGCGCAGAAGGTGTTTTGCTGGTATTGAATCCGCCGAGGCGCTTGCCTGTATAGTATGCGGAGGCGCCGATCTTAAATCCTTTAACCGGTCCGGAACTGAACGTATAAAACAGGGTTCCGTTAGCGGTGTTTTTTGTTGTGCCAACCAGGCGCTCGCCTTCTACAATTCCACCGGCAGCGACCACTCTTCCTGAATTGTCTTTCACTTCATCACGTGTTTCGGTGTAGCGCATATAATTATAGCTATAGCCCGCCATGAAATTCAATCCTTTTACAATAGTTCCTGCCAGGTCCACTTCAATGCCATTGCTTGCAGTTTTACCGCTAAACTCTTTTAGGTTGGCATCTGCATTAGGAGCTCCGGCGGCATTAACCAAAGCTGTTTGAGCAAACCGGTTGTTAATGATCTTATACCAGGTAAGATTAGCTGAAAGTTTGCCATTAAAGAAGTCATTTTTTATTCCCGCTTCGTATTGATCGATGACTGACGGACCCATTGGTTCGTTCGTGAGGACGTTCAGGCCTGAATTCGGCGTGAAATTATTTGCGTAGCTGACATAAACAGATGTAGTCTTAAATGGTTGATAGATCAAGCCAAGTTTAGGTGAAAACGCCTCATCCTTTTTAGGAGCGGCAGTTCCTTTTACCTGCTTATTCTTAAGTACAGAATCTATTGTTGTAGCAGCTGTTCGCTGGTATGTCCATCTTACACCGGCAAGAATCTTGAATTTATCCGTTATGGCAATCAGGTCTTGTACAAAAGCGCCGGCACGGGATATCGGTGTAAGCGTGTTCGTTACAATAAAAGTTTCAGGTATATTGGAATGCGTATTATAGGTGGAAGGATCAAGTATGTTTATACTGTCGTAGAAAGCTTTGCTGCCGGGAGCATAATTAAATCCCTTCGCATTTGTCCTGGATTGGTCGGCATCAGCTCCTATCAAAACTGTGTGATTGAATCGCCCGGTTTTGAAGGTGCCGGTTAAATTCAATTGCTCATTGTAAGTGTACTCTTTCAATTTAGAGCGGGTCAGGTTCCTGGCTGCCATTCCTGCTGCATTAGCGGCCGGGCGTTCTGCACCAAAATAATTCCGGGTATAGGATTGCAGGGAAGCAAGCGCATTCAGCTTCCAGCTTTCATTGAACTTATGCGTAAGATTCGCCTGCACCGTCGTTGTATTGGTTTTGTTGTAAGCCCATAAGGTATTCAGGTAGGCATTTCTTCCAACAGGAGAAATTTTATTACCCACGCTGCCTATACCGAAGTCAGGAGTATAATCACTTTTAAGATAATCGCCCTGTACAATGAGTTCTGTTCGATCAGAAATTTTGTAAAGTAAGGATGGGTTTACATATAACCTCTTGGTTTTTACGACGTCACGATAGCTGTTTGCGTTTTCATAAGTACCAATCACCCGAAATGCCAGCTTGTTGGTGATAGGACCATAAACATCCAATGCAGGTTTGTAAAGGCCATTGCTTCCTGCCCGCATGGAAACTTCGCCACCATATACGAACCTGGGCTTTTTAGTTACGAGGTTAACAACCGCACCTCCCGTTACGCCGCCATATAGCAATGCGGCGCTTCCTTTTAATACTTCCACAGATTCCAGTGTGCTGGCTTCCGGCATTCCGCCTGTAGTTGTTCTCGCTCCGTTCTTCAATACATTATTTCCGCCCAGGCTGTAACCCCTGGCGAAAAAGGTTTCATTTACAGAACCCCTGTTTTCCCCGAACGCGACACCATTCACGTTTTTCAACACATCGCTCAGCCTGTTCATCTGCTGATCCCGGATGGCTTCGGTACCGATAATGGCGATGCTCTGGGGCATATCCATGGGAGAGAGTCCTGATTTCCCTACCGTGACTGGTTTGATATTTATACTTTTTCGTGAGTTGATGATGATTTCATCCAGTTGACGGGAATTTTCGGACAGCGTCAGGTTTACCTGGTTTGTTTCACCTTCTGCGACGGTTACCAGTTTTTCAAGTGTTTGCAGACCGATATGGGAAACGATCAATGTATAAGTGCCGGATTTGACGTTCTTTAAGTAATAATGCCCGTTATCATCGGTGATGGCCGATAGTTTCAGGGTGCTGATAGTAACAGTGACAGAAGCTGCTGCATGGCCGTCTGTTGTAGTAACAGTGCCTTTTAAAACACTGTTTTGTCCTCGTGAAATAAGGGAAAAGAATAAGAAAAGAATAAGTAGCTGATGTTTCATTTGATGTTATTTATTTTGCTGCGAAAGTAAATGTGCATTCATGTTTTTATTTTTTCAATCGGGAAAACGATTTACGCGATCAGGAAAAATGAAAATGTGCCTAATGGAAATGGGCTTCTCTAAGCTATTTTTGCGCTTACAAAAACAACTTTAGAACAATGAAGAATTTATTAATTGCGATTTTTTCGGGCATTACGCTCCTGGCAAGTGCGCAACAGGAAGGTAATACGCCGCAAAATAAAAACCTGTTCCTTAATCAATCTTTCTGGCAAAATAAACCTGGGGTAGAGGCTGTAAAAGCGGAAGTGGCGAAGGGCAGCAATCCCGCTGAAATGAATGCTATGTCAATGGATCCGGTCGTACTTGCCATCAATAGCAATGCACCCAGTGAATCGATTCTTTACCTGCTTGAGCAAAATGGCAACGATATAAACAAACTGACCCACGATGGCAGGACCTACCTTTTTTGGTCAGCGAGCAGAGGCAATGTTGAAGTGATGCAATACCTGCTGTCAAAAGGCGCAAAAGTGACCATGCAGGATAGTCACGGTACCACGCCATTAACTTTTGCTGCACAGGCGGGTCAGCAGAACATTAAAGTGTACGACCTGCTGGTGCAGAACGGAGCTAATTTAAGAACTGATGTAACAGGCGAAGGTGCCAATGTGCTGTTGCTTGCTGTAGGGAACGATCCTGAATTAAAGCTTACAGAATATTTTCAATCTAAAGGACTGGATATAAAAAGTAAAGATGCCGCGGGCAATACCGCATTCGATTACGCTGCACGCTCAGGTAATATTGGGGTAATGAAGAACCTGTTGAGCAGGGGCGTTGCCTTCAGCGACAATGCCATGCTGATGGCGGCACAGGGTGGGCGTCGCGCAGGCAATACATTGGATGTATTTCAATACCTTGAAAGCGTAGGTATTAAACCAACCGTAACAGCCAAAAACGGCGAAAATGTTTTACATTATATTGTGCGCCGCCCTGGTCAAACGGATCTGATTAAATACTTTTTAAGCAAGGGTGTAAATGTAAACCAGGCAAATGATGAAGGCAATACAGTGTTTATGAATGCTGCCGCTTCCAGTCGCGATACCGCTACGATTGCTTTGCTCAGATCACTTATTCAGAACATCAACCAGGCTAATAAAGCGGGCGCTACTGCTTTGACTTTAGCTGTTCGCAGTAATTCACCTGAAATAGTTCAATACATCCTGAACAATGGCGGCAATGTAAATGTAACAGATGCAAAGGGAAACAATCTTCTTTACTATCTTTTGGAATCATACAACCCGCGCCAGGCAAAAGATTTTGAACCAAAACTTAAAACGCTGCAAAATGCAGGATTAAACCTTGCAACTCCACAGAAGGATGGAAATACAATTTATCATCTTGCCGTAGCTAAAAATGATCTGCCACTGCTGAAGCTTATACAACCTTATGCAGGAGATGTGAACGCAAAAAATTCCGAAGGACTTACCGCATTGCACAAAGCAGCCATGATGTCCAAGGACGACGGCATACTGCAATACCTTGTTTCGATCGGCGCTAAAAAAGATGTTAAAACAAAATTCGATGAAACGGCTTATGAACTTGCTCATGAAAATGAATTGCTGGCAAAGCAAAAAATTTCTGTTGACTTTTTAAAATAAGAGTAGATAAATATGTATAAAACAATTCAGCTTGTGCTTCTGACTGTAGTCATGGCGTTGGTTTATCCCACTACTGCCAGGGCGCAAAGCACTAAGTACAAGTGCATGATCCAGATGACTAACTATTTGGGCGAAGGTGCCTATATCGTTGTTTCGCTCATCAATAAAGATGATGCCTACACCAAAACGCTTTACGTATTGGGCGCTGACAAGAAGTGGTATAAAACTTTAAAAGAGTGGGACAAAGCGTATAAAAAGAAGCCTGCCAATATCAGTGCTGTAACGGGCGCTTCTGTTTCGGGTGGCGATCGCAGTGTGGTGACACTTGAGTTAGACAATGCGATAATAAATGCAGGCTACAAGCTCCGTTTTGAAAGCGCTGTTGAAGACAAAGAGTACCATGTAAAAGATTTGGAAATGCCGTTGACCACAGAAAGCCTCGGTGCAAAAAATGAAGGCAAGGGTTATATCCGTTATGTACGTTTCAGCACCAATTAGTGTTGCTTTTAACAGCCGTTTTTGGATACCCGAAACGTTTTTTTGAATTTCCCAGGTGTGTTATAAAGTTCCGGATTTTTCGTAACCCAGATGTGCTGGCGTCTTTTCATTAAACTTTAAGATGTACCTGGTTTACCATCGTGCGAACAAGAAATAACCGCACTGACACAGCCAGCCTGGGGAGTGATATAGGATGCCTGGCTTAACTTTGCATGACGTAAGCATGCTTAATATGACATTTAAAAAACGTCTTACTAACAGGATTTAAGTAATGATCATATCTGTTTGGAGATACAGCCATTTAGCATTAGCTGTATCTTCTTTTTTACTGCTGACACTGGCCTCTCTTACCGGAATAGTACTGGCTTTTGAGCCGGTGATTGAAAAGGCCCGGAACTACAAAATTGACAATTTTGATAGGGTGACAATATCACAGGTAGTTCCTGTTCTGAAAGAAAAAATTAAAGGCATCCAGGAACTGGCCATTGATGACAACGATTTTGTTATTGTTAAGTACTCAGATAAGGAAGGCAATGACAAGAAAAATTATGTAAACCCGGTTACCGGAACGATATTAGGTACGCCGCAAAAGCAGGCTCCTTTGTTTGAGTGGATGACCGCCCTCCACCGCTCTCTTTTTCTGCACGAAACGGGAAGGCTGATTGTCGGGATATCAGCTTTTTTATTAATACTCATTGCGCTCTCCGGTATAGCTTTGGTTATTCAACGACAAAAAGGTGTAAGGCGATTTTTTGCACCTGTGGAAAAGACAGGTTTTGCCCGGTATTATCATGTTGTTTTCGGCAGGTTGTCCCTAGTTTTTATCCTTGCACTGGCGCTCAGCGGAACTTATCTGTCTGTTTCACGCTTTATTATCAAGGCAGAAAAAGTCAGTGTCAAAGTAAATGAAGATGATATAAAAGAAGAGCCGGAAAAAAGACTTGCTGACTTTACGATATTTCAACAAACACCGCTGTCTCAGGTAGAATCCATTCAATTCCCCTTTTCTGATTTTCCTGAAGATTACTTTACCCTCAAGCTCAACAACCGTGAACTGTGTGTGAACCAGTTTACCGGCGATATACTTGCGCAGCAGGCGTATCCTAAAAGCCACCTGCTAAATAACTTCAGCCTTCGCTGGCATACCGGGAGGTCCAATACCGTATGGGCGATCGTTATGGCAATTACGTCCGCTTATATTTTGTTTTTCATTTATTCGGGTTTTACCATCACCTGGCAGCGCCTCCGTAACCGGTCTAAAAACAAGTATACAGTCAATGATTGCCGCATCATTATTTTAGTTGGGTCAGAAAATGGCAGCACGTTTCAGTTTGCAAGCGCGTTGTACCAGCAACTGCTGAAGCACGGCGAAAAAGCCTACCTCGCGGACCTGGATAATTACAGGGTATTTCCTAAGGCGGAACACCTGGTTGTAATGACCAGCACTTACGGAGAGGGCGACCCGCCTTCAAATGGAAAGAAGTTTGCTGAAAGGTTAACAAGGTATCCGCAACAACAAAATTTGCATTTTTCCGTGGTTGGTTTTGGCTCAAGAAACTACCAGCATTTCTGCAAATTTGCAATTCAAACAGACCATATGCTGCGGCATCAACCATGGGCATTGCCGGTTACAGATGTGATTACTGTCGACGACAGGTCGCCGCAGGATTTCAGCACCTGGCTTACAACCTGGACACAGCACACCGGCTTTAATTTGATGATGCCGCGCGAATTGCTCACACCCCACAAACAAAGTTTGCAAAAGCTGGTGGTGGCTCATAAGACAGCAGCAGAAGATGACGAAGCATTTTTAATTCGCCTGAAGTCAAAAAGATTTATCAAGGCTGCGTCCGGCGACCTGCTTGCTATCTATCCCAAGAATGACCACCGCGAAAGATTGTATTCGATTGGAAAAGTTGATGGGCAAATTCAGCTAAGCGTAAAGCTGCATGCACATGGTTTAGGGGCTAATTTTTTAAATGCCTTGCAAAACGGCGAAGTGATTAATGCCCGTATTATCAAAAACCAGCATTTTCATTTTCCAAAAAATGCTTCGCAGGTAATACTGATTTCTAATGGTACCGGCATTGCACCTTTTTTAGGAATGATTGGTGAAAACAACAATAAAGTGCCTTGCTGCCTGTATTGCGGTTTCCGCACGCAATCATCATTCGCTTTGTATGAATCATTTTTAGCGGTAAATATAACGACGGGCAATTTAAAAGTATTTCACCCGGCACTGTCCCGTGAAGGTGATGGGCAATATGTAAGTCATTTAGTGCAGAGAGACAGGGATTATATCGGGCAGGTTTTAGCAAACAAGGGTGTACTAATGATTTGCGGTTCGCTTTCTATGCAAAAAGACGTACTGGCGGTTCTTGAAAATATTTGCAATGAAAACGACGGTTCAACTGTCAGTGATTATTTAGAAAAAGGAAAAATATTGACAGATTGTTATTAAGCAATCAGATACGGCTAAACATTGCCATGCTTTCAAACCAACATTTAGTTCCCTGTGCCGGCAAAGGGGAGTGAGGGTTAAAGCGCCTTTTAACGCTTTCTATACAGGTGTTCAAGCAGCCGAAGTCTTACTACTTAGTGTTTGCAAGAAAACTTTGAAAACCTTTACAGACAATGAATGGTGGAGATTTTTCTTGTTGAATATGATTAATCTGAAACTAAATAAATGGCCTACAATAAAATATTACTGAGCTGTTTAAAAAAAGTCAGATCAGTGTGGCCACTGTTTGATCTGCTGCACCAGTAAAACGGGTTAGCTGCCTTTCGTTGGTTCGGTTCCGATGAAATCGGAATTGAAAAAATGCACAGCCTGTTTTTCAAAGACGCAAAAACAGCAGCGTTCCGGTTACGCAGCCTGCAGGCTGTGGAGGCAAAAGTAGCGCGTTGACAGGCAGTTGGGGAAGTGAAGTTTGGATTAGAAAATATTTTAAAACCTTTACCAGCTATTGATAACAGCGTTTTCTTGCAGACACTACTTATTTCACTGACCCGATTAGCCTGGACAGGACAAGTCTATAAAATAACGGGCAACCTGCTTTCAGCACATGTAAAATAAAAAAAATATTGTACCCGCTTTTACTGGTACACCCGCACATAATCCACCTGCAGCTGTTGCGGAAAAATGGAATCGTCAACACCCATTTTGCCGCCCCATCCACCACCGATAGCAATGTTCAGCAACAGGTGAAACTGTTTGTCAAAAGGCCAGGCTTTGTAACCGGTACCTTCATTGTCGAAATGAAAATATTTTTCTTTGTCAATAAATATTTCAATTTGCTTTTCGGACCATTCCACCGCGTACACGTGAAATGCCGTTGACAGATCAGTTCTTAATAAGCCTTTTGTTTTTTGTGTACCAATGGTATGATTATATGATTCGGTATGTACGGTCGCAAATACGGAGTCGGGGTTGTAGCCTACATTTTCCATGATGTCGATTTCCCCGCTTTTTGGCCAGCCTCCATACGCCTGGTCCGTTGCAAGCATCCATATCGCCGGCCAGGTTCCTCTTCCTGTTGGAAGCTTTGCCCTAACTTCTATCCGGCCATATTTCCAGTTGCCCGGGCTCCTGGATAACAGCCTTGCAGAAGTATAAGCAGCGCCCTGGTAATTTTCTTTAACAGCTTTGATAGTTAGCAGGCCATCGTTTACCGCTGCATTATTTACCCGCTTACTGGTATAGAACTGCAACTCATTGTTTCCCCATCCGCTGTTACCTGTATCATATTCCCATTTGCTGCTATCCGGTAATCCCGAATAGTTAAACTCGTCAGCCCAAACCAATTTTTTAAATTGAGCCATTGAAGAGATAGAAAACACAACGAATGCCAGCAGGCAATAAAGTTTCTGCATATAATTTTTTTTAGTTGATTAATTCCGTAGCAGTGCAAGTAGAAATAACAGTAACCACTTTTTATAGTGGTTACTGTTACATTATGATGTTATGTAATTACTGTAATACTTTAATATCCCGGATTCTGGTGATCTTTTATCGCGGGGTTCTGGCCCAGGGCGTTTAACGGGATAGGCAACAGGTAGTTTTTAGAAGCATCGAAGGACCATTGCGGCGCTCCGGATGGAACGGCGGGAACTACCGCATACGTGTATCCGCCGCTGCCATTGGACGTTATTTTCATACCATGCATTACGTGGTTCAGGTTTGTTTCAGCCAGCTTCCACCTCAGCAAATCAAAATAGCGTTTACCCTCAAACGTGAGTTCCACTCTTCTTTCCCTGCGTATCAATGCCCGCATTGTCGCTTGTGTAGCACCCGGGTAAACTGCGGTGAATGTAGGTATGCCTGCCCTTGTTCTGATCTGATCCAATACGTCGTACACAGATGCATCCGGCCCCACTGCCTCATTCTGTGCTTCTGCATAGTTAAGCAACACCTCTGCATAGCGGAAATAATAATAGTTTTGCGCACTGGCGCCACCCTGGAAAATATTAACGGTAGTGTCCATTCTTTTCTTGGTACAGTAACCGGTGTTGCTGTTATCGCCGGCATCGGCAAGATCTATCTCGTTAAGACCCGAACCGACCGCACTTAAAAAAGGAGTGCCATTGAATGTATTACCATTGTAAAGTATGGATTGCTTCAGTCTTGGCTCCCTGTTAACGTACGGATTTTGCGCATCGTAACCAGAACCAGCATCGTTTATAGCTTTTCCATTGGCCATTGCATAATCATCTACCAGTTCCTGTGTTGGTGCGGAGCCGCCCCAGCTTAACCAGCTGGTACCAACATAATTGGGCCCCTGGTAACCAATTATATTGCTGCCCTGTTTTACAGTCAGGTATTCCCTGTACAATATCCCTTCGTCATTGTTATTACCGGTTGTAAGAAATAATTCATCGTACTTTGGATACAGCGAATAGCCCAATTGCATTACCTGCTTATTGGTTGCCGCGGCAGCTGCCCAGCGGCTCGCATTGTTGGCGGTATTGTTTAAAGGGCTGGCATAAAATAATTCGATCCATCCTTTGAGCGTTAGGGCCGCACCCTGTGTTATCCTGCCCTGTCCGTCATTACCACTGTTTGGTTTTAATAACTGCGCCGCATCAGTAAGTTCGCTTTCAAGGAAGGTAAAAGTGGAATCGAAACTTGCTCTTGGATGAAATATGGCATCTCCGTCTGTATTGCGATTGTCTGGTTTTGTAATCACAGGCACGCCGCCGTAAAGTATCCAGAGATTTTGATAAAAATATGCCCTCAGTACTTTTGCCTCACCCAACCGTTGATCTTTATACGCCTGGGTAAGACTGGATTTAGTTACACCATCAATAAACACATTGCATTTCCTGATATTTTTATAAAGTGTACCCCAATCGAGCCACATGGAGGCAGGAGCCCAGTCATAAAAAAGGCCAGTGTTGGAATTGATATTTGCTTTGGTCCTTACCACCTGTGAACTGATGTTCCAGTTAAAACCAGTCATTAAATTATCAGTCCAGGAATCGAATGGCTCAAACACAAAATTGTTAAAATCCGGCAGGTTACTGTACACATCATTTAGTACCAGGTCGGCCGATGATTCAGTAGAGAACGCAACATCTCCACTTACCGCACTTGAATTCTGTACGTCTAAAAAACTGTCTTTTGTGCACCCGGCAAGTACGGTTGCGGCCAATAAAATTGCCGGTAAAAATACCCGGCTACGTTTATGTATATATTTCATAACGATTATTATTAAAGTTTAAATTAAAATTGTGCCCTTAGTCCAACGGTTACATTTTTTTGCGTTGGAAAATACCATCCTCTGCCGTTGCTGATCTCCGGGTCGAAGTTCTTTATGGGTGTCCAGGTAAAAATATTCTGACCAGATACATATACCTGCAACAGGCTCATTCCTATTTTGCCGGTAAGTTGTTTTGGCAGTGAATAACTTAACATTCCGGTCCTTAACCGCAGGTAGGCAACACTTCTTTGCCAAAAGGTAGAGGTCTGTTGTGTATTGGCAGAAGGCGTAGTGGTGATCCTCGGGTAAGGCGCATTGGTATTGGTAGGAGTCCAATGGTCAATTGTTGTAATAACTGCATTTTTGTTATTATCAAATGCCAGTGCCGCACTGCTTGAAAGTTGTATCTCTCTTTGGCCCGCACCCTGGAAAAGAAGTGAAAAATCAAAGTTTTTATAAGTAACAGTGGGAGAGAAGCCGTATACGATAGCAGGATAAGTCGGATAGCCCATTGCTATTTGGTCATTAAAGTCGATAACCCCATCCGCTTTTCCGTTAGGTCCGCTAACATCTTCGTAGCGAATCTCGCCGGGTGCCAATGGTGAAAAATTTTGCGTAGCAATACCGGGCTTTAATACACCCGGACTTGCAAAATCGGCCTCGGTAAAATAACCAATTGCTTTGTAACCGAACGGTGTACCCAAAGGCCTGCCGGTTTTTCTCAGGTTGGGATTATCGTAAGTGGCAGGGTTTTCAAAAACTTCCAGCAGTTTGTTTTTTGCATAAGAAAAATTACCAGAGAAACCAATGCGCAGGTCCTTTGATATGGAGTAGTTACTGCCAAGGGTTACTTCAATGCCCTTGTTTAGCATAGAGCCTGCGTTTACCTGTGAAATGCCGATGCCATATTCAATAGGCACGGTTACATTGGGATACACCAGCATGTTCACCCTTTTCTCGTGAAAATAATCTGCTTCAATACTTAACAGGCCGTTAAACAACCTTGCTTCAAAACCGATATCTGCTTTATTCGCTTTCTCCCAGGTAATATTGGGATTTGGCTCCTGGTTTTCATATAAACCCTGTGTTTGCGAACCATTTAAAATACTTGAATTGCCGTATAGTGTAAGTCCTGACAAATACTGAAAGGGAGCACCCGCCAGGTTACCCGACTGGCCATACGATCCTCTTATTTTTAGTTCATTTAACCAGGTTATCCCTTTCATGAAATCTTCCTGGGAAGCTCTCCAGGCTGCGGAAAACGCAGGGAAAAATCCGAAGCGATGGCCAGGTGCAAAATAATAATGCCCGTCATAGCGGCCGGAGGCTTCCACCAGGTACTTATTGTTATAGCCATAAGTTACCCTGTACACCAGTGACCGCTGCTTCAGTGCCTGGGAGTTACCGTTGTTATCAATATCTGATACGCCGGTACCACCTGCAAACAGTTCGGGAATGGGCAGGTTGTAATTATTCCTGCTGGCCCGGAAGCTAAGTGATTTTGTATTCCTGGATTCCAACACTACAAGTCCCGTTACCGCGCTTTTACCAAAGGTATTGGCGTAGTTTATAAAACCCTGGTAGGTAAATGCCTGTGTTTGATGGTATTCCTCAAAAAAGGAAGGAAGTGTTGTAGGCGGAACCTTGTTATAGGCATATGGACGTACCGTGGTATCTATATTGTAATAGGAAAAAGAACTGAACCAACCCTGGGTAAGACTCGCGATACCGCTGTTGGTGGTATTATAAGGATCGAACGGATTAAAGTCGTAAGAACCTACAAATTTCACACTCAGGCCCTTCAACGGAAGTTTCTGCTCGATAGAAAATTGCGTGAGCATAGTGTTGCCCGTAATTGACTGGTGGCTTGGATTATCGTAAAAAGACGCATAGGTATAAGGGTGCAAGCCGTTGCTATATATTAATGGGGTACTAAGTGAAACCGTATTTATCAGGTTTTCGAAAAGGCCCTGCTGGCTATAGCCCGCTCCGGACAAATCTCTTTTTTCAACGCGGCCATTCAGGCTAAGACTTACGATGGTACTTTTAGTTGCCTGCGCCTGCATATTGGCTGACAAATTATAACGCTGGTATTTTATGCCGGGAAACATGCCTTCCTGGTTAAAATACCCTAAACCCATGGCATATTTTATCGCATCCGAGCCACCACTTAATGATAAATTATGACTTGTCTGCAGTGTATTTTTCAAGATTATATCGCCTACCGGGTCGATGTTAGGGTGCCCGTCCGGGTCAGAGCCATCCTTGTATTTTTGTATATCTGCCTCCGAATAAGGCATCACAGTGGACCCTGAATTAGCGGCCGCTTCATTTTTCATAGAAGCATATTGATAAGCGTTGGCAAAACGGGTAATCACCGTAGGATTTTGTACACCCACGTACCCGTCATACACAAATGTAGTTTTACCTGCCCTGCCTTTTTTGGTGGTAACCAATATTACCCCATTGGCGCCACCCATACCATAAGGCGCTACAGCGGCGGCATCCTTTAACACGGTGATAGATTCTATATCGGAAGGATTTAACTGGCTGTAATTTCGGGGCACACCATCAACAATAAATAGTGGGGTAGAATTACCGTTGGTGCCGATGCCCCGTATCATTATTTGCGCCGCATCATTACCTGCCTGCCCGCCTGACTGGGTAAACAATACGCCGGTGGCCCGCCCACCAAGTGCATTGGAAAGATCACTTACAGGCTGGCGCTCGATATCGGAGCCTTTGATGGTGGAAACAGATGCGGTAAGCGAGGTCCTCTTTTGTGTAGCGTACCCCACCACTACAACTTCATCAAGCTTGGGATCCCCGGTTTCCAGGGAAAAGTTGAGTACACCAGGTTGAGTGACCGCGCGTTCAATCGTGATCATCCCGGCATAACTAACTGCCAGGACGCTTCCGCTTTTAGGGACTGAAATACTGAAATTACCATCCGGCCCGGTAACAGCGGTTCCGCCGCCGCCCTTAACACTTACTGTTGCGCCGGACAGGGCTTCATTGGTAGATTTATTGGTTACCGTACCTGTAACCTGTAGCGATTGAGAAAAAGCGGTGAGGAAAAAAGATTGTACAAGAATAACTGCGCATAGCGACAGTACCATTTTCATGTTCATAAGCAATCATTTAAGCAACTGTGAAATATTTAGTTTTGTAGTATAAAACTAAATATTCCTGACGAATCAAACAAACAAATGGAGTTTTTTCAGCGAGGTTGTATATTAAATTTTAATGCGAAAAAATAGTGGTTTAAATAACTTGTTGTGAAAATAGTCAGGCTGCAGTGCGCTTATTTATTTCGAATTGCTTCATTTATGATCGACAGTGAATTCGCTGCATAATAATGACTTGGTTTTACAATGGCAGTTTAACTGGTTGTAAAATGGTTAATCGATTCGTGCGCTGATTGTAAAAGATCGGGTTACAGGGCCGGCTCAACAGCCGGCCTTGTAACGTCATATCTCGAAGCTTAAATATATTCCTTAGTTCAATATTTTTTTGATGCAGGAGCAGTATAAAATAAAGCTGGTTTGCCCGGCGCTGGCCCACCCTGTTTACCAGGCATCGAAACAGCTTACCCGCAATGTCATATTTGATAAGTACAAAAAAAATAGCTAATAAGCCGGCCAGCACAGCTTCAGGCGGAAAAAAATCGTAATAGTAGCCTATATGCGAAACCTGCAGGGCATGTAAAATAGCCGCTGCGGGCAGCAGTATGGTAGTCACGCCCAGCAGCCGCGAAACCTTCTTTTCCTTACATGCAGTTGCCGGTTCCGAAGCACCGGTTCTGTAAAAGAAAACAATCCCTTCATACTGTTTCCAAAAAACAGTTGGAAAGATACCAGTTAAGTAAGGCAGATATTGATACAACGGCCAGGAGAAGAATAACACCCATGATTGTCGCGTTGCTGTTAATGAGCAGGTCCTGGCCCTGGTCAAGCACCCAAATCGGTAGCACAAAAACAAAAAGGCCAAAAAATATAACTCTGAAAATGTTGCCTTTTCATATTAAAATAAAAGGAATTAGACGGAGCTCAAAGTTTATTTAATGGACTATCAGACTGGTGGCGACTGTGCTTAACGAAATCCTACAGAATTGTAATTTGAACCCTTAATAAATGCATCGATTATTATAACAGCGTAATATGGGCAGGCTTGTTAAATAGGTACTAAAAGGAAATTACCTTGCTTGCTTATGATCATTTACTCGCAGTCGATTGCAGCATAACGGTCACCAGCCCTGGTATTATAAAAAGGTAGATAAACATGATGCGCTGGTTTCGTCTTTCTTGTTTCCCAGGTCCACTTCCACCTGCTTTTGTGATACTTCATAATCGGCACACGCAGATCGGCCATTTTCTGAACAGTGAGGATGTTATTGACGCTGTCCCTGTACAGATATGTACCGAGTAATAGTTAAAAGATTCATCAATGTCCCTGGCTTTTTCATACAATGCTGAAAGCTTCAGGTTAGCATCGCCGATCTGTTCTTTCAATCCATATTGTTGTGAAAGTTTCCGGCTTCTTGGCGCATAATTCAAAGCGGTCGGTCCGTTGCCTTTTTCAAAATAGATAGCTGACATGGATATGAGGTAAACACAGAGAGGATAATAATCGCCTGATTTTTCCAGAATCGGAATGGCCTCATTGATATTTTTTTCTGCTAACGAATTTTGACCAATATGCGCATAAACCTTCCCGATATTGCCAATATTGTTAACAATAAATTGTAGCAGGCTGCAAACAAATACTTTCAGTTATCAGTTGTTTCAACGGTCAAAACATATAAGATGGTCAATTCGTAAATCTAATTGGCAATCCCGGGAACTTTCTTTTTAGTGCCTTAAGACCAATCGCTACAAAATATATCAAATATGCCAGGTAGTACAGAGTTTCAGCATATTATTTACCCCACGCATTGAAGGTTTCTAAACATTGAGTCTTTCGATTGGTTATGTCTCTTGAGGTTTTGGCCCAAGAGGTTTATACAATCAATTGTAATCGACATGCGCAGGCAATGACTACCTTATTTGCCCTGTTGACAACTGTGTAACAACTTTTTTTTGGCTACAACTTGAATCGATTTGGCTACGTCCATTTATTTGTTACTGCCGAGATTTGCAGCATTATCGCAGCGGTTAAAGGTCGACGACAAATTGAGGTGAAAAATTTGTAGAAAACCCGCTGTTGCAATAAACCTATCAAAAAAGAATTTAGTCAGCTCGTTTTTAAAACAATTAAACTAAAAATTTTAATCTAAAAATCAAATTATGAAAGTATTTGTTACAGGAGCCACAGGCTTCATCGGTACTGCGATCGTCCAGGAATTATTAAATGCCGGCCACCAGGTATTGGGACTTGCACGTTCAGATGCAGCTGCCAGCTCTCTTAAAGCAGCAGGTGCAGAAGTTCACCGGGGTGACCTTGAGGACCTGGACAGCCTGCGTAGTGGCGCTGCGGCATCGGAGGGCGTAATTCATGCAGGTTTTATCCACGACTTTACCCGGTTTAAAGAAGTATGCGAAATAGACAGGAAGGCTATTGAGGCCATTGGCGAGGTCCTCGTTGGATCAGATCGTCCTTTTATCGTTACTTCCGGTACCGCGCTTGTTAGTCCGGGCCGGTTAGCTACAGAAGATATGACACCCGTTCCCGGAGGACACCCCAGGTTATCGGAAGTAGCAGCGGACGCGTTGGTTGCGCTTGGCGTACGTGTTTGCTCAATACGACTTTCGCCCTCTGTACATGGAGAAGGAGATCACCATGGCTTTGTCCCTTTGCTTATTAACATTGCACGCGAAAAGGGCGTAGCTGCCTATATCGGGGATGGACAAAATCGCTGGAATGCAGTCCACCGGCTTGATGCGGCGCGCCTGTACAGGCTGGCGCTGGAAAATGCTACAATTGGCGCAAGGTTTCATGGACTTGCTGAAGGAGAAGTTATTTTTAAAGCCATTGCCGAATTAATCGGTAAAAATCTTAACATTCCCGTCGTATCCATTTCGTCAGAAAACGCAGCTGATCATTTTGGTTGGTTTGCCGGTTTCGCAGGGCTAGACTGCCCGGCATCCAGCCAATTCACGCAGCAAAAATTGGACTGGCACCCGGTACAGCAAACATTATTTGCTGATATGGAACAGGGGATTTATTTTAAAGCCTGAAAGTTTAATGTGTTCATCTTTAAGCTTCCACCAGTCATAAATCGGCCAGGTAAAAAAAGAATGTTTCACCATTGAAGGCCTGGCGTTGTTAACAGGTAACAAGGTTGGTTTATAAATAATAACCATTACAGGTTGACAGTACGCCTGAAATGTTATTGCCAGATTTGATTTGATTGTATTTTACCTGGAACATTTTTACCTATTTTTTTTATAAAATACAGCGGCTGCTTTGTTAGCCGCTGTTCTGTTTAATCAATTACTCCCTGCATAAGATTTTTTTAAACTGTCTTTTGTAAAACGCTTTTTATTAAAATAAAACGCTAATTATTCTTCATCTTTTATCAACTTTAAATACCGTTTATTGTTATAGAATTGAATAAAAAAAAAGGAGGCTTTCATGAGAAAAGGAGCGGCAGATGGTCAATCGGCCACCATTCGGTTAACGTTGCAGGCATTGCTGAACTTAGAGAAAAATGGTTTTAAATATGTACAGGTCAAAGGCCTGACAATGGACCGGCATTATGATTATATTGAACCACATTGGATCATGTTGGTGCCCATTAAAGAATTACCGACGGCACAAATTAATAAAGACATTTATGAACCATTGGATAGTGAGCTGTTGCGGGAATGGGCATCTGATGTTGACCAGACCACACAAATATTAATTTCAGAAAATAAATAAATTGAAGGCTGTTAGTTTATAGTTCTACAAAGCCTGTGGCGTTTTTTTCTATTTTTTTCTTAAACAAAGATTACAGGTAGTTAATTCGCTAATTAATTTTACAACATGAAAGTTTACCAGTATAAACGCAATGAAATATTTATCATTGAATCGTATTTAAACGAAGAGAGGCTGGCTGACGCTTACAATGAATTGTTTAATGAAATACTCCTTTCCCGGAACATCAGTGAAAAAGAAATATTTCAGTCATTGAATATGTTTAACAATAAAATCACCTCCGTACCGCATATTGTTAAGGCATTATTATTTAAGGAAACACTTCCTCCTTTTAAGTTTCTTGTTTGCAAAAACTGAACAATCAGCCGGGGTGCAGAAAAATGTTGGGTACGCTTATTTCACCTTTATATGGGAAAAGGTCAGCTTGGCTTTGGTAGTCAGGCCAAATTCTGTCTCATGATATCCAAAGAATTGCCCCTTATTTATTTTTCGCAATATAATTTCTGTAAATGTGTCAAAACCCTTGATCTTTTCCGTGAGGTCGTACACAACCTGTTTTGTTACTTTAAACTGCTTATCAATTTTAATGGCCGTAAACTGGGCATTACTAATATACTGATCATCTAAACCGCTGTTATTACCAGCTGAAAAACTGGAACTATTAACAATGCATAACATTACCAGGTCATCACCCTGGGTGTATAAAAATGGAATACTGAAATCCTTCATCTCCGCCATTGCATACTCGCCTCGCTGGTTATCCCTGATGTTACGGTTGATACATATGGATGATACAATTTTATCTCCCTGGAAAGAATAAATCAGGACATCCCCAATTGTCGTTTTGGTAAACGGTCCGCTTGGCGACAGACCTACATCAAGATAAATAAAAGAGGCTACGATGTCAATAATTTCATTTTCTCTTACCGTCACTTCTCTTATAAAATAATATTTGCTTAAGCCCTTCAGGTCCCTTGTTTTCTTTTCAAGCTTTGTTGTCTTTGCAAGAAAACTCTCAGGTATCACATAGTCAGTTTTGGGCACCAACGCTCCTTTGTCATCAAGGTGAATAATTAACAAGCGCTCATTCACTTCAGCTGCATTGTCAGCGATAAAACCTGCTACCAATATTCCAGAACCGTTTTTATCCAATGCAAGGCTGGCACCGGTAAGTTGTTTATTCTCTTTTAAAATTTCAGTCAGCTTCCCCTTGTTGTTACCCATATAATAAACCGATGTACCCGTGCTGAATTTCTTATCGCGGCTGTCGAGCAGTGTCCATGTTTCCCCCGAGGCGGATGTTTTGATCTTTGATAAAATATCGGGGTCGTAAGCCATGTTCAATTCTGAGGATTGTTGTGATACCCGTTTCATGTCATTGTTCCAGCTCAAACTGTGTATCGCACATTCCTTTGCTTTCTTGCCTTTTCGTTCAACAAAGCTGATGCCCACATAGCCGGATTTTTCGTTGACATTGTATAAAAAGTCACAATAGCTTTTTTCCGGTATTGTAAAACTGCCCAATATTTGCTCCCCGCGAGCCACTGAAAAATCTGAAAGATTAAATTCAAGGTTAATGATATTCAGTTCCTCTTCAGTTTTGTTATTTGCCAGCAATTCAATTTTATTCCCGTTCCTGTAGAGTGCAAACGGTGTTACATGACTATTGTTTTGGGCAATTTTCATTTCAATGTCAAATTCCCGGCTAATCTGTAAATCTTTATCCATTTTTATAACATGGATAAATAAATTTTTCTTTTTCTGGTAACCCGAATTGTTGTTTATCCCAACTTTGTAAAAGCCATCCGCACATTCCACTACATCATGAAACTGGTAGTAACGTATATGGTCATCATCGTAATAAGTGTCCAGGTTCAAACCTGTACCGATGGTTTTAAAACTTGACTTTTGAGGTTCCACCGTCCGAACGGTAGCCAATTGTGCAACGGATGATAAGGAAAGTGGCAGCAGCGCCAAAAACAATATTCGCCTGGTAAGCATAAGCTGTGTAAAATTTGCGTTAAAGATAAGTGCTTTATAACGGCGAAAAATACTGCAGAATTGCATTGGTAATAAGGTTTCTCATTGGATCAAATATTGAAGGATTTATATTCTGTCCTGATGAAATCAATTGGATCATACTATAATTGCAAAGCCGCTGGCACATTCTGCAGGGGCCGCATGGCTGGCGTTAATTTTTTCAACAAGTAAGCGATAACTATTTCAACCCAGGTTTTTCAGGCTGCCTGCATAAACAGATCCAATCGGAAGTTCGGCCCGCTTTATCAAGGCGGTCAACTAAAGGAGGGTAAAATTATCCTGGAAGCCAAAGCTGGCGGATTAAGAGCAGGCCTGGTAGTTATCAACGCCAAATAATGATGACCATAAAAAATTTGTGCCTGGCAAAGAATAAAAAAACCGCTGAAATAAATTTAATTTTAAATTAAAAAATGAAGCAAAGGATATCCCTTATCAGCCTGGTACTTTCGTTTTTAAGCATCGGCGTTTTTCCGCAAAATGATGTCTCGCCAAAACACACGGCTGCTATATTTGGAGACGATATCGTCAAGCCCCGGATGCGCATTATTATCGACAATGATTTTGGTGGCGACCCGGACGGGTTGTTCCAATTAGTGCAACACCTTTTATCTCCTTCTGTGGAAATCCGCGCGATCATTGGTTCCCACTTAAAAGCAGGGGATGGTTTTGACCGCTCCAAAGAAACCGCAGCCAATGCAAAAAAGAAGGTTGAAGAAGTGTTGACCTTAATGAATATCAGCAAGACCTTCCCGGTGCTCCAGGGATCAAATATTGCTTTAGAGAACGATAGTACTGCACAAGCGTCAGACGCCGCGAAGGCAATTATTAAAGAGGCCATGCGCGATGATACCAAACTGCCTTTGTACATTGTTTGTGGTGCGGGCCTTACCGATCTCGCCAGCGCTTATCTTTTGGAACCCCGGATAGCCGGCCGCTTTACATTGATCTGGATAGGCGGCCCCGAGTACGCAGAACTTGCTGCACCACCACCTGGCTATACTAGCCTCGAATATAACCTCGCAATTGATTTAAAAGCCGGGCAGGTTATATTTAATAAATCCGCCATTCCGATATGGCAGGTACCGAGGAACGCTTACCGGCAGGTGATGATGCCTTACTCAAGTTTATTGCTCAAAGTTAAAACACAGGGTAAGATCGGTGAATACCTGACCGGTGCGCTTGAGCAAATAATGAAAATGTCTATAAAATATAATTTCAATGTGGGTGAAACATACGTTGTGGGAGACAGTCCGTTAGTATTATTGACCGCCCTGCAATCTTCATTTGAGCCTGACCCTTCATCCAGCTTTTACGTGTTACGTCCATCACCTTTAATCAATAACCAGGGCTTGTACGAAGTAAATCACAAAGGCAGAAATATCAGGGTGTACACTCACCTGGATGTACAATTGTTGTTAGAAGATTTCTATAGCAAGCTTTCTTTATTTAATCAAAACAAGCGCCGCGCATTGTAACACATTATTATTTCCCGATCATTTCACAGAGTTCGTGGCATGCAAAAAACTCCTTTGAAGACTGATATTTTTCAAGTGTTTTCCTAAGTACCTTCGTAAAAATTGCTTACAAAAAAAATTGATAAAATATCAATTCTATATGAATAGAAAATCTCCCAAACGCAGACAGGTAATAATAGTTGTTTTATTTATGCTCGCCAATCTCTTACTGATTGATTCAGCAAAAGCGCAACTGGTAATTGACAACCTCCAGGTAGAATATACTAAAACTCCGATAGGCATTGATGTAAAAATACCCCGGTTTAGCTGGCAAATGATAGCACCTGCCGGTGGAAGAAATTATGCGCAAACGGGCTACCAGCTTGAAGTAAAGGATTTACAGGGCAAGGTTGTCTGGAACTCCAAGAAAGTAATAGGTAGCTCAGCAGTAGGTATTGTATATGCCGGCTTCCCTTTAAAGGCTTCAACACGGTATAACTGGACAGTTACTGTTTGGGATCACCAGGGAAAGACTTCAAAAGCGACCGCCTGGTTTGAAACAGGGCTGATGAATCCTGGTATTGCCGCATGGGAGGGAGCCTCCTGGATTGGAGGGAGCGATGAAGACATTGTGCTTTATTCACAATACCTGCCTTTATTCATTTTAAAGTACGACCTGGCAATTGCTGAAGGCAGCTCGCGTGCAGCTGTAATTCTTGGCGCCAATGATCCAAGGTTAATGGACAGGAATAAGAACATAATGCAAATTGAGAATGGGAAAGATCAAGGTTATTTCAAAGTTGAACTGGATATTTCAGGAGTAAACGGAAGTGACAGCGGAAAAGCAACACTAAATTTTTACAGGTCTGGCTATACGCAAAAAGACAACGCATCGATACCAGTTAAAACATTTGAAATTAAAACAGAATTCATTAACAACAGCAATAAGCATGGTGACCACCGGCTTGCAATACGTGACCAATATGGAGAGCTATTTGTAACCCTCGATAGCAGTAATTCATTTTTTGTTGAAGACCCTAAAACGCAACCGGCAGCCAATCCATTTTCAACTGCCAAAAAAGGCGCTTCTTTAAATTTAAACCCGATGGGCCAGGGCCATGATTATATTTCCTTTGGTATGCTTTGTGACATAGGTTTTGCAGTAGATTCCGGGCAGCAGGCTGTTTTTAAAAATTTAGCGGTATCCAATATACGTAGCCCATCAAATATTTTATTCCAGGAAGACCTGGAAAAATCTCCCTATGACGGTATATTTAAAACTGTCGCTGCTGATAATAATTCAGGCTTCAAAATAAAAAATAATGCTTATGAGCTTAGTGGAAATAGCAGTGCTGTATTTGTAGTTGCAGATCCAAGCCATAACTCAATGCCCATGTTACGTTCGGATTTTACCATCGCTCCTAAAAAAATTAAAGGCGCGCGCCTGTATGTTACCGCCCGTGGCATCTATGAAGTCTACTTAAACGGCCAGCGTGTGGGAGATGATTATTTTAATCCCGGATTAACTCAGTACAATGTGACCCACCTGTATCAGACCTATGACGTCACAAGTATGGTGAATAGTGGTAAAAATGCGATAGGGGCGATGTTGGGCGAAGGTTGGTGGAGTGGCTTATTGAGTTTTGGCGCTATCTGGAATCACTTTGGCGACCGTCAATCATTGCTTGCTAAATTGGTGATTACTTATGATGATGGCACAAGGGAAATCATTGCCTCCAATGATAAGAGCTGGAAATATTACAATAACGGCCCTGTAATTTATAGCAGTCTTGATATGGGAGAAGTATATGATGCAACAAAAGAAAGTGCAATCACAAACTGGAGTACTGCAGCCTACGATGATAGTAAATGGAAACCTGCCGCAAATATTTCATTGGTAAGGACTGCCTACCGGGAAGGTAGTGTAAATTTCATGGGGGTTAAAGAGAAAATTGACTATGACAGGCTATCATTGGTTGGGCAGATTGGAGAGAATGCCGGTATTTACAAAGTGCTGACAGCAAAAACAGTAAAGAAAGTTAGCAAGGGAGTGTACGTTTATAATATGGGACAAAACCTTGTAGGCGTTCCCAAAATCAGTATTCTCAATGGTAAAGCAGGCCAAAAAATAACAGCAAGAGTTTCGGAAGTTTTATACCCGGATTTAAAAGAATCAGGCAACAATGTCGGGTTATTAATGACCGAAAATTACCGGGCAGCATTGAGCCAGGACACTTATGTGATGCAGGATGGAAATCAGGTATGGCAACCTCATTTTACTTCTCATGGTTATCAATACATTGAGATCAGCGGATTGGATGAAGCGCTGCCATTACAGGCCGTTCAGGGGTTGTGTATCAGTTCAGTCAAAAAGTTAACAGCCGGTTATGAAACCTCCAACGAAAAAGTGAACAAGCTTTGGTCCAACCTGGTATGGTCCAATGTAGATAATTTTTTAACCATCCCAACTGATTGCCCACAGCGCAACGAACGCATGGGCTGGTCAGGTGATATCAGCGTATTTTCCCGCACGGCAACTTATGTTTCTAATTGCGACCAGTTTGTGCGTCGCCATATGTTTGCGATGCGTGATGTACAAACCGAAAAAGGTAAGTTCGCCGATATCGCGCCGGTGGGTGGTGGTTTTGGCGGCCTGCTGTGGGGAAGCGCAGGCATCACTGTGCCCTGGGAAACTTACCTGCAATATAATGACACCGGCTTATTAAAAGAGCATTACCCGGCAATGGTCAGATACATCAATTACCTTGATTCTTCCATCAATAAGGAGACAGGACTTTGTACAGACAGGCAACTCGGTGACTGGCTGGGGCCTCAGAATAATCAATTAGGGACTGATTACCTGGTAACGGCTTATCATGTTTTTGACTTAAGTATTATACTTCGGACCGCGGAAGTACTCGGCAATAAGCAGGATATTTTAAGATTTCAAAAAATGTATGAAGAGCGTAAAACATTTTTCAATAAAACTTTTGTAAACGCAGAGAAAAAGGCGATGGGATTGATTGGGGGCGGAGGATTTGGAGCGCCCGGCGGTAAAGCGGTTTGGAAGGTTGCGGATGTGCAAACAGCCTATGCGGTAGGACTTGCGCTGAATACTTTCAGTGAGGAAAATATTCCCTTTATGGTTGAGAATTTAAAGCAGGCCGTGGAGCGCGAAAACAAAGGTGATGACAGTATTGTGCGTCCGAAATATTCCCTTATGACAGGGTTTATTGGAACAGCCTGGATCAGCAAATCTTTATCTGATTACGGTCATAGCGATCTTGCTTATCAATTATTACAGAATGACCAGTTCCCTTCCTGGCTCTACGCCGTGGACCAGGGAGCGACTACTATTTGGGAACGCCTGAATGGCTATACGACAGAGAAAGGCTTTGGCGGTAACAACAGCATGAACTCATTCAATCACTATTCTTTTGGTGCAATCGGCCAGTGGATGATGGCTTATTCGTTGGGTATCCAGCGCGACGAGCCAGGATTTAAAAAATTTATATTACAACCGGAACCGGACCCAACAGGGAAGATGACCTGGGCCAAAGGTTATTACGATTCTGACTACGGACGAATTAACAGCAGCTGGAAATTGGATAGTGGCAAGTTGACCTACTCAGCAACGGTCCCAGCCAATACGCAGGCAACGTTGTACCTTCCCGCGGATGATATAAAAACCATAAGAGAAAGTGGAAAACCTGTTTCAAATGCCAAAGGAATTAAATTTATAAAGTTTCAAAAAGGGAAGGCTGTATATCAATTGCAATCCGGAACTTATGATTTTACAGTAGATCATAAGTAGGTATTTTTGCCCGTAATAATACATTAATTTATTATTCCACCTGACAAAACATGAAGCGATCTATATTGCCCTTGCTCATAACATGCTTTTCAACCAGTTCATTTGCACAGTTTAATGACAGCACTTTTTATATGGTGCGTTACACCGCCACTGGTATCATCAATCGTACAAATGAAGCGTCTTCGTATGCTATCAACAACGCACTCAGGTTCAGCATTACCAAAAAGAAAATAACCTTTAACAGTGCAAGTTCATGGGTGTATGGCGAACAGCAGCACCAACTTACCAATAACGATTTTTCAACGGCGTTGGATGCAAACTGGTATCGCCCCGGAAAGAAATTATATTACTGGGGATTGGGCACTTTTGAAAGTAGCTATTCCCTTAAAGTCAATAACCGCGTGCAGATGGGAGCAGGCATCGCTTACAAACTGGTTGACCGGCCCGACTTTTTCATCAACCTCAGTGATGGTATCTTATACGAATTTGCCAACCTGGAACTTACCGATAGCACAAAAGATATTTACAGCACCTTTCGTAATTCGTTCCGCTTTCGTTTTCGCTATGTGTACAGGGACCGGATAACATTGGAGAACATATCTTTTCTTCAGAATTCCTTGCAGGAAAGCGACGACTACATTATCAGTACCACTACCAATGTATCTGTCAGGCTGGTAAAATGGATCAGTTTTACCAGTTCCCTGAAGTACAATAAGGTAACACGTAACAGGCGCGATAACCTGTTGGTCACCTTTGGTATCACTGCTGAAAAGTATTTTTAATTAGAAAAATTTAACCCAGGGAATTTAATATATTTTGCCTGGCAGCCATTGGTTTGGTCAAGGAGACTGGAGTTTACAATAGAAGGCAATCGTTTGTTCGACCTTAGAGGATGGGGATAGCCGCTGATTGCCTGAATAATTATTTCCAGGAAGAATCAGCTAAAAGAGCTTATTTTAAAGATGCTGAATTTACGAAGGGCAGGGATGAGGATCTCCCATCCCATTGGCGCAGTTGAAATATCATAGGGCTATACAAACAAAATGTTGGATAGTAACTGTCAGGCATAAACGGAATAATAAATTGAGTAATTTAATACGATCAATCAATGAAAAAAATCTTTTTGCCGTCGATATTCTTAGTATTGTGTTTACCCGCTTTTAGCCAGTTGGGTGTACAGTACGATCCAACCATCCAGGCCACAAAAAATCTACAGTACTTTAAACCGAAAGGTGATCTTTTTGTAGG
>JBDSLD010000350.1:0-4450 GCA_039916545.1 Ferruginibacter sp. | reverse complement strand
AACTAAAAGATTCAACAAACGGCGTGTATGCATTTGTTATAAAAGGTGACGTTACTGTAGCAAACATTGCCTTGAATGAGCGCGATGGGCTGGGCATCTGGAACACAGAAAAAATAACCATTACTTCAAATTCGGAAGGTGCTGAAATATTATTGATGGAAGTACCGATGGCAATTTAAAAATCAAAAATTATTATAAACAGAACACTATTAATTAAAAAATAAAACAACATAAAATGGCACAAAAAACAACCTGGGTTATAGACCCAACACATACAGAAATTGGCTTTAAAGTAAAACATATGATGTTTACGAATGTATCAGGAAAGATTACAAAATATGATGCAGTTATCGAAACTGGAGATGATCAATTCTCAAATGCCGCCATCCGGTTTACGGGCGAAGTGGATTCCATTACTACCGGCAATGCTGATCGGGACGCACACTTATTGAGCCCTGATTTTTTTGATGCGGCGCAGTTTCCGAAGTTAAATTTCGCGGCTACTAATTTTACAAAGCTGGATGAAGGCGATTATGAACTGACTGGCGACCTGACTTTGTCAGGCGTTACAAAAGAAGTAAAATTACCCGTTGAATTTGGCGGCCTGATGAAAGATCCATGGGGAAATATTAAGGCGGCTTTCAATATAACTGGCAAGATCAATCGTAAGGATTGGGGCCTCACCTGGAATGCTTCGCTGGATGCGGGTGGAGTATTGGTAAGCGATGAAGTACGCATCAATGCAGAGATACAGTTGATCAGGCAGGCGAACTAATAAACGTATTAATACAAAAGCTTTCCATTAAACAAATGAAGGCTTTTGTTATTGATATATTGTAAATCAACATTTAAAAAGTATGAACGATATAAAAAAAGCGGTAACAAATTATCCCGTATTGGACATCATCAAAAACAGGTGGAGCCCGAGAAGCTTTTCTGACAAAGCAATCGTAAAAGACGACCTGAACACCATTTTGGAAGCTGCTTCCTGGGCTTTCAGTGCCATGAACGAACAACCCTGGAGGTACCTGGTTGCTCAGAGGGGCTCAGCGTTATTCAATATTTTCCTGGAATCTCTTTATCCGGGCAATTTGCCCTGGAACAGGCAGGCGGCGGCATTAATACTCAGTGTACAAAAAACAGTATATAGTGGGAGCGGAAAGACAAACGAAAGTGCCTTGCACGACATCGGCGCGGCCAATATCTTATTAACACTGCAGGCAAACAGCATGGGCATCTATACACATATTATAGGTGGCTTTAACAAGGAACAATTAACGATCTTACTTCAGTTGGACAAGAATTCAGAACCGGTTGTATTGATCGCTCTTGGGTACCCGGACGATGCTGAAAAACTGGAAGAGCCCTTCAAAAGCCGGGAAACCAGTCCACGCTCCCGCAAGGCGTTGAGTGAGATCATACTGGATAATCATTTAAATTAAAAATGAATTGTATGAAAATAACTATTCTTGCAATAGGCAGGCATGTAGAGATCATGGAAACTTTGCTCCGTATCATTCATAAAAATGAGGCATGGAGCGCAAAGGCAGCATTAACGGACGACGAAGCAATTTTACTATTCGATGAGTTCCAATTTGACATCGTACTTTTAAGCAGTGGTATCAATGAAGAAAGTGAAAATAAATTGCGCGCCTATTTTAAAAATAGTAACCCTTCCATCATCATCTTACAACATTATGGCGGCGGTAGTGGATTGCTAAGTAATGAAATACGGCAGGCTTTGGATAAGAATGTAAAAATGTAAAAATGTCCGGGGTAATAATTTTTGCTATTCGCCGCACTAACTTTAAAAATATTAGGCTTGGATAGAATGAGATTTGGCTTACTAAACTTTTTATTTCTTGTCCTGGTTCAATGCACAGGTTTTAACGAAGTTGGATATTTGCTTTACAAAAATAAAATTATATGGACAACAAAATATTAGGGCTGCATCATATTACAGCCATCGCAGGAAATGCAAAACGTAATTTTGAATTTTACACCAAAATACTTGGTTTAAGGATGGTGAAGAAAACGGTCAATTTCGATGATCCAGGCACCTACCATTTTTATTATGGAAATGGCACCGGCACTCCCGGAACGATACTTACTTTTTTTCCCTGGGAAGGTATTGGCGCAGGCCGTACGGGAGCAGGCATGGCAACAGAGATTGGTTATTCTGTGCCTGCCGGTAGTTTTGATTTTTGGACGGACCGCTTTAAGCAATTCAATGTAAAACAGGGTGAGATCAGTGAAAGTTTCGGCGAACAAAAATTATTATTTGCTGATCCGGACGGGTTAAAAATTAACCTGGTGGCTCCAAAGCAGGAAGATAAAAGAGTTCCCTGGGTAACCGCTGACGTTACAGGAGCGGAAGCCGTGAAAGGTTTTCATAGCATAGTATTAACGCTGAAAAATATTAAAGGTACCGCGGAAATATTGACCGATGTTTTTGGTTATCGTTTATTGGAACAGGAAGGAAACCGCTACCGGTTTATTACGGATGCGATTGAAAACGCCGCTATTGTGGACTTGGTTGAATCACCCGATGAAGGACGTGGTATCAATGCTGCCGGTACCAATCACCACGTAGCTTTCCGGGTTGCAAATGAGGATATTTTAATGGCCTACCGCGAAAAGATCGCCTCGAGGGGATTGGGTATTACTCCGAAAATAGACAGGGATTATTTCTTTTCTTTGTATTTCAGGGAACCAGGTGGCGTATTATTTGAACTGGCTACTGATAATCCTGGTTTCGCAACGGATGAAACAGTGGATGAACTGGGTACCAGCTTAAGATTACCTAAACAATATGAACCATCGCGCAATGAAATTGAAGCGGCATTGCCAAAGTTGGATTAGGAGTTGCATAATGGTCTGGCGGTCTCCGTCTGACCATTATGCAACAATTATAAAGCCAGGCATTCTGTACGATCATGTTAATCACAACATTTAAATAAAACCAGCATGGAAAATATTTTACTGGAGCCTTCCGAAAACGGGCAGCAGGCATTTGTTATCAGGGATGGAGATGAAAAATTAGCAGAAATGGTAATAAAGGTTTCGGGTAACACCATGTCGGTTTTACATACGGAAGTGGCGCCGGAAGCAGAAGGTAAAGGGTTGGCCAAGGTACTGTTGAAGGAAATGGTTGATCATTCCCGGCAACAACAGTTGAAAGTAATTCCGCTTTGCACATTTGTGCTGGCGCAATTTAAACGGCACCCTGAATTGTATGGGGATATCTGGGAAAGAAGCGGATCCTGATATAATGGATGAGTGGTGCCGGTAAAAAAAATTAAAAATATTAGTATGCATCAGAAAAAAATTATAGCAGCAGGAAAAAAAATAAGTGAAGCGAAAAAAGTGTTGATCATGGTTCACGGCCGTGGCGGAAGCGCTGAAGATATTTTATCTTTATCGGCGCACCTGGATGTAAAAGATTATGCATTGCTGGCGCCACAGGCAACTGGCCATAGCTGGTACCCGCAATCATTTCTGGCGGCTCCTAAATCAAACGAACCCTGGTTAACATCGGCTGTGCAGGTACTCAGCGATACGGTTGCGGAGATAGTTGCCAGCGGCATTTCCAAAGAACATATTTACTTTTTGGGCTTTTCCCAGGGTGCTTGTCTGACACTGGAATTCGTAACAAGGAATGCAGCCCGTTATGGCGGGGTAGTGGCTTTCACCGGCGGACTGATAGGGGATAAGATATACAAAGAAAATTACCATGGAGATTTTGCGGGCACGCCGGTATTGATTGCGACAAGTAATCCTGATCCTCATGTGCCTGTAGAAAGGGTGTATGCCAGTTCGAATATTTTGAGGGATATGAATGCAAATGTGACAGAAAAAGTTTATGCGAATATGGGCCATACCATCAGCGCAGATGAGATTGAAAAAGCGAATGAGTTGGTTTTTAAAAGTACTTCGGTAGTGAGTGATTAATTAGTCTTTAACTTTTTCAACTTTCGATCAGTGGGGAGAGCGCCCAAGGCTGCGCGTTTTCACGAATGTAGCTGTTTTAAATCGAAAACCCAACTGTGAAAACCCCGCTGAGACATGCTTAGTGTTTGCAAGAAAACTCTGAAAACCTTTACAGACAATGGATTGTGGAGATTTTTCTTGTTGAATATTGTTAATCTGAAACTAAATAAATGGCCTAAAATAAAATATTACTGAGCTGTTTAATAAAAGGCATTTAAGTGTGGCCACTGTTTGATCTTCTACATCAGTGTCATAGAAGCGGGCTGATGTATCTCTAATTACAACTTGTGCATAATTTTGTAAGATCAAAAGCTTTTTGCAGTTAAGACCTACGGTTAAAGTGGATGTTTACTCCTTACATCAGTGTGGTTCTGTGAGCTCATTGAGTATCAGATTGACTGTTAGAAGTCCTATAGAAGATTAAACTTTTTAAGCTGACAGGCAAAGAGCCTTTGATTTT
>JBDSLD010000349.1:0-4457 GCA_039916545.1 Ferruginibacter sp. | reverse complement strand
GAGCCACCGAACCACAGCAACTCAGTTTTAAGGTAACTGACGGTTTATCCAAGGGAAGCTTATGCGTTTGGAGAAGTACTCCACAATTGCAATTTGAGAAACTCAGCGACATCACCCCGGTTAATGGAACTTTTGATATCCGTTTGGATAGTGGCGCTATATATTCTATATCAACTACAAAAGGGCAGCAAAAAGGCTCATTCCAAAATGTTCCTGCCTCAAAACCATTTCCATTTCCTTATTACGAAACATTTGATGAATATAATAATGCTAAAGAATGGGGTTACTTGCCTCATTATACAGCGGATATTGACGGATCCTTTGAGTTAGCAGAACGTCCGGACAAGAAAGGCAAGTGCCTGCGTCAGGTAGTTCCAATGCGGCCGATGTCCTGGGCCCCTGGTTGGCAGCCTTATACAATTTTAGGTGATGATAACTGGAAAGACTACGAAATCAGCGCAGATGTATATTTAAATCAGGGCGATTCGGCAGGTGTGATGGGTCGCATTATTAACGTCGGTACAGGCTACGGAACCATTCCAAAAGGATATTTCCTGCAACTCGGAAGTGATGGCCAGTGCCGTTTGGTAGTAAGCCGTGGCAAAAGGGAAAAGAATAAACTTGTGGGCGATGCGGAACAGCAAGCACTCATTAAGGCTGGTAAGGATTACAGCGAAGGAGGAGAAAAGACGCTTGGAGTTGTAAAAGTTGCGAAAGTTTTACCATACACCTGGCACAATTTGAAACTTCGTTTTGAAGGATCTGCAATAACCGCAATCGTAGATGGTAAGCCTGTATTGACGGTAACAGACATGCTTTATTCGCACGGAATGGCCGGACTGTTGGCATTAGGCGGAGAAACGAAATTGAGTACGCCATACTTTGATAATCTTTTAATCAATACGCCTGGAGCGAAACTTCCTACTCCTGCTGTTTTTTCGAAAAATATTAAACCAATGTATAAAGAGATTAAGAAATGATTAGAGAGAGTTAAATATAGAATACGACTATTCGTAAAAAGTGGGAGAGCCTATTTAGAAATTAGGCCAAATTTAAAGATCTACTAAATCATAAACATGAAAAATAGAAGTACTATCCTAACCAGCTTTGTTTTTGTGCTGGCGTTTTCCCTGCCGGCATTTTCCCAGAAAGCTACGCCCGTAACTCCGAGGGCCTCACCCGAGGCAAAGGCGCTTTTACAGTTTCTTTATAGCATTAATGGCAAGTATACACTTACAGGGCAACACAATTTCCCTGCCGCCGCCGATAAAAATTCGAAATTCGCAGCGCGTTATTCCGGTAAAACTCCGGCGATTTTCGGTACTGATTTTGGTTTCGCAAAGGCCGGCGATAAAGATTCATATCTATTGAGAGACAGCCTTGTAAAGGAAGCTGAACGCCAGTATAAAATGGGCGCTATAGTAACACTATGCTGGCACGCCGTACCGCCAACGGCCGATGAGCCGGTAACCTTCCAACCAATCCAGGGCGCCGATCCTGCAAAGTTGGCAAGCGTACAGGGCCAGTTAACAGATCAGCAATTTAAGGATGTGCTCACCCCGGGCACACAACCGTATAAAAAATGGGCTGCGCAGGTAGATACCATCGCTATCTACCTTAAAAAATTGCAGGCAGCACATGTACCCGTACTGTGGCGGCCTTATCATGAAATGAATGGCAACTGGTTTTGGTGGGGTAACAGGGTAGGCCAATATAGTACAGAGGCGCTATACCGGCAGATGTTTGACCGGTTCGTGAAATTTCATAAGCTGAATAATTTGATATGGGTATGGAGTGTTGACAGGCCTTCAAAACCGGGAATGGAATTTGATAAATATTATCCGGGTGACAAATACCTGGATATACTCGCACTGGACGTTTATGGGTCTGATTTTAAGCAGGATTATTACGACCAACTTGTAGCGCTATCAAAAGGAAAGCCATTAGCACTGGCAGAGGTTGGCGATCCCCCGTCTTCTGAAATGCTTAAAGCGCAACCAAAATGGAGCTTTTGGATGATTTGGGCCGGAATGGTACGCAACACTACTCAGAAACAATACGCCACTTTTGCCAACGACCCGCGAATTTTGGGTTTGGACGATCAGGGTTATCTCAATGCCCTAAATCCGTTCCGTATAATAACAGGGATACCGCCATTGCCCTTATTTAGGCCGGCTGACTTTACAGGGGAATGGATTTTAAATGAAGGTAAAAGTAACTTAAACAATGGCGGTACAGGCAACCTGAGCACCAGGTTAACAATAATGCAGTTCGAAGATGAGCTTGCCTTGAACAGATCCTACACAGATGAATGGAGTGAACCCCGGATTACCGAAGAAAAGCTAATGCTTAATGGTAAGGAGATTAATGCTGAAGGGGGTAAACGTAGCACGATTGCAAAATTATCGGATAACAAGGACACATTAAGCATTAATTCTAAAATAAATATGAGCTATGGTGGTCAAAGTTTCGTTATTCAAACAAATGAACTATGGAGCCTTCAAAATAAAGGCCAGGAGCTATCGATCATACAAACCTCAACATCGCCCCGGGGTGAACGTAAGGCGACGTTGGTTTATGATCGAATAGCCTTTTAACTGTGATTATGCAGCAGTAAATGAGGCATGGATAATCTTAACGTTATATGTTATATTTTAGGTAGAAACTATATAATTAATTGATAATTAGTTGTATAAAACTTTTTGTATCGCTAATTCGAATTGCGAAATAAGATAATTGCCGTGTCTTAAGAAGCCTGAAGTTAAGTTTCTGACTTTACCGACCAATCAGTCGCCCTACTCTTTTAGGCTACCTTTAGACCATTTAAAACCTTCAATTGTTCTACCAAATGGTTCCAATTTTGTCCAGTCTGGGGAGCCACAATGGCAAGCACGGTAAAACGGTCGCTTGTCCTTCTTTTTTTCTACATAACTCCCTGTTAATCAAATAAATAAATGAGTATCAATCGCCCACTTTAGAGGTTCGATGTTGCAAATTTCAAAAGTGAATTTTTCACGGTACATTACAGGTCACGAATTATACTGTTGGCAACACTGCTCTACTGTTGATTTACTAAAGCCAAAAATGCCCGAAGGCTTGGATTTACGGTATAATTTGCGTCAATTTAGAACCAACGGTTAGATTTAAGCAAATACCTCACTAACCATTGGAACCTAATAGATTGTATTCTTTTTTGGTTGCCGACGAGGACGCATACTTTTCTTGTACATTCGCCTTTTGTTCAATTAATGTAGTTTCCGGGTGTATTCTGATAACCTGATGATCTTCCCATCTTTTATTTGCAAATCATTAACATAATCTACTGAATCCTTTACCCCTTTCTTAGTTTCCCAGATCTGCGTATACCAAAGCGTTACCCATTCTTCACTTTTATCTTTCGAAATAACAGATTCCCAATCGGTCATTTTCTCCTTAATGGTTTTGTAATTGTTCCATCCTTGGGTCAACATTACCTTTAAACTATCGTTAGACATTTTTTTATCCATTCCGTCAAACTGTACCCTAACAGAGTCTCCAAAATATTTCAGCGATTCATCCATGTTTCCTTCCTCCCATGCCTTTAAACTATTTAACGCGATCAATGTATTAGCCGTACTTCCTACTTCCCAGTTATCGGGATGTTCAATGGTGTACGGATAATTTTCAGCAATTGCCGAAGCTGACGTCTCTTTTTTTTCGGCTGTTTTTTCAGTGCAACCGCATAAGCCGGCAATGATCAACACAAATGACAAAGCAGCTGGTAATAGTGATTTTTTTGTTTTCATTTTTTTTTAATTTATTGGGTTATAGATATATTCTTTCTTTTTTAAATAGGATCATTGCAAGATATATTGCAGAAAATATTACTGTGAAAGCACAAATGCCTGCCACTTCTGGTTTGCTTGAATTGGATAACAGCCAGATAATGCCTGCTGCCGTCATCAAAGGAATGATACTGCCGCCGGGTACTCGAAATGTTTTCTGAGCAGAAATAGTTGACTGTTCTTTTCTTAAGCGAATAGTGGCAAATGCCACACCTAAATAAATGAGCAATAAAGATGCGCTTGCAATAATGGCCAGTTGTTTAAAACCGCCCGATATCGCCATTAAAAACCCTATGCCGGTATAAACCATAATAGAGATGTGGGGTGTAGCAAAACGCGGATGCACCTTTGCCAACACTTTGGGCATCAGGCCATCTCTTGCTGCGGCAAATAAAATCCTGGGCATGGATAATATTTCGCCACTCAATGATCCGAGTATAGACAGTGATGTAACTGCAATAATGAAAATCATTCCAATTTTGCCCAGCGAAATGCTGGCTACTGCGGCCAAAGGCGCTTCTTTGTGGGCGCTAAGGCTATCGCCTAAAATACCCTGTGTTACCAGCTGAATGGAGAGGTATAAAACCAATACAATGCTTACGCCGCCAAAAACGCCCAGCGGAACAGTGCGTG
>JBDSLD010000348.1:0-25530 GCA_039916545.1 Ferruginibacter sp. | reverse complement strand
GTGTTAAATGATCAGTGGCGGCTATCTGAAATAGTCCTGTAATTATGAGCTTACTTGCAATAACCCGAATGGAACCTGTTGACAAAACTTACAGGAAATCGAAGCCATTCTCTGTTACAGTGTGATCAAATAATTATATTTCGAAGAGGAGTCATAAGTCATTTAGAAAAAATATAATTTTCCCGTTGCAATAACTGAAACCCTTTTATCTATATTTTAAATAGACCAATCAAATCTAATATCTACCTGGCGTAAATATTTTTTTTTGCCGAACTAAAATTGTAATATATTACGACCTTTCTGCGATCGTCAATTATCCGGAACCCAACACTAACTGAGCTTTTTATGAAGAGAATATTACTCCTGGCCATTTTTTCAATTTTTTATTCGCTAACATTTTCGCAAACAATTGTACCGGGAGGTACCATAAGTGGTACATGGACAGCAGCTGGTTCACCTTATGTTGTGCAGGGAAACTTGTTAATTTCCAATGGCGCTGTACTGAACATTGGCCCTGGTGTTACAGTCAATTTCCAGGGAAATTATAAATTACTGGTCAGTGGCAGGATAGCAGCTGTTGGAACTGTAACGGATAGTATTCGTTTTACCGCTGCCAATACTACAGCGGGCTGGCAGGGGATACGTTTTGAAAATACGCCATCGACAAATGATAGTTCGAGGATATCTTATTGCTCTGTCAAATATGGTAATATAGCATCCAACAGTAATGGGGCCGGGATCTATGTCAATAATTTTTCAAAACTATCCATCGATCACAATGGCATTTATAACTGTACTGCCAGCACAGGATTTGGTGGCGGTATCTACATCCAGGAATCCAATGCAGTCATTACCAACAATAATATTTCTTATAACCACTCCCTTGCTGGTGGAATATACATTCTGCGCGGAAGCCCGGTAATTAAAAATAATATCATTTCTCACAACGATAATATTATCCCGGTAAGTTTCCCTGATCCCGGCCAGGACCCTGACAGCTTTGGTGGCGGATTGAGTGTTTACCAGAGTACCGCTACAGTTACAGATAATACAATAACCAACAACAATTCTAAATCTTATGGTGGCGGCATGGTTGTTTTGGGCGGCAGTCCGTTGGTCAATAATAATATCATTACCAACAACCAGAGCATGCAGGACGGCGGCGGTGTTTTTTGCACAGGAAGCCTTACCCTGGGTAATAATATGATCGCGGATAACAGTTCAGGTGTAAGTGGCGGTGGTATTTATTATACAGAGGTAAACGGTAACCCCGTTTTAACCAGTAATAAAGTTCTTAGAAATACCGCCGTTTCAAGCGGCGGCGGATTGGTGTTTAATATCAATGTCTTTAGCCCTACGGTAACAGGAGCAGTTTCCAACAACCTGATTGCCAACAATTCATTATCGGCAGCTGTTCAAAATTATGATGGTGGTGGAGGAATAATGATCATGAACTGCGATTCCAATATCGTTATGTCAGGCAATGTTATTGTAAATAACAACGCGTCGAATGGCGGAGGTGTATTGTGTTATAACGCCAGGCCCAAACTGTCTAACAATACCATAGCCAATAACAGCGCGGCAAAAGGTGGGGCCCTCTATTGCTTTAACAGTAACCCTGCCTTGTTAAATATGTTGCTTTGGGGCAATGTAGCATCTGGTGAAGGGCAGCAGGTCTATTTGTATGATGATCAAAGCGACCCGGCAATCAATTATAGTAACCTGCAGGGCGGCGTTGCTGCGATAAATGCCAATGGAAATTTTTATACCGGGACATACCAAAATAATATCAATGCTAACCCACAATTTGTATTGCCTTCCACAGGCAGTGGTGTAAATTTTAATGGAGTTGCAGCTAACTGGGGCCTGCAGACCGGCTCACCTGCTATCAATGCCGGCCGGCCGGGTGGCGGTTATCCCGCTTTAGATTACACAGGTAAAATCCGCGTGGTAAATGGAACGATCGATATTGGTGCAATTGAATACCAAACGGCCGTGCCGCCGACCGCAACTGTTTCCGGCGGGGGGCAGGTTTGTAAAAACGCTGCTCTTCCGGCTGTGTTATTTACTTTTACTTACGGTACCCCGCCTTTTATCGTGCAGTATAATATTAATGGCGTAGCTCAAACCCCTGTAACAGGCATTACCGGTCTGCAGTATTCCATCGCTCACGCAGCGCCTGGCGTTTATACAGTTGCTTCAATTAAGGACGCGGTATCAACGGGCACGGGTAGTGGCTCTGCAACCGTGACTGTCATTCAACCGGTTGCCGGCTTTATAATAAATGATGACAGGCAATGTGTGCAGGGAAACAGTTTTATATTTTCAAATACATCGACCGGTGCGCTGTCTTATAACTGGGACTTTGGAGATGGTGTTACTGCAGCCATTGTAAATCCAGCGCATATATATGCAACGGCAGGAACATACACGGTAAAATTAATCGTGACAGGTAGCGCAGGATGCCTGGATACGTCGGCCAAAACTGTTACCGTCGCCAGCTTTAGTATCAACACCCTGGCTGATAGCGTAACAACTTACCAGGATAGCCTCGTGTTAAATGCGGGCAATGGTTTTACCAGTTATTTGTGGGGAACCGGTGCCGCTACTCAAAATATAACAGTAAAAAAAAGCGGCTGGTACAAGGTAACTGTTACAAACAGTGATGGCTGTTCAGCCAAAGACAGCAGCTACGTAAATTTCCGGAAAAACAGGACCCTATTTATTGATAAAAAAGTAAATCTCTGCGCTGTTTCTACTGTTGATTTATCGGTTCGGACAAAAAGTATAACCAATGTTATCGGGCTGCAGGGTACCATTAGCTGGGATATAAATTATATCAGACTTGATTCTGTGGTTTATAATAATTCAGCCCTTAATGTTACTGCCGCTGATGTAAACCTTACAAATAAAGCGGGCGGTTACCTTACGTATTCCTGGAGCGATAATACGCTTGCCGGTAAATCAGTGCCAGACAGTACCGGTATTTTTACCCTAAAATTCAGCAAAACTATTGCTGGTAGCGCGGTCACGGTGCCTGTTCAATTTAGTTCATTACATACCACACTGGAAATTGACACGATCAATTTGATTAGCCATGCGCCAGTGATCGCTACTGAAACGGCTTATGTAAATGGTTCCGCAGGTTTCAGGCAGGGGCCAACTGCAAGCAGTATTGTATTGGCTGCTTGTGATAGCGTAGTATATAAGAACAAGGCTTATTATGATTCTGCGATTGTATTGGATACCATCAAATATGCCGGATCACCATGCGACAGTACGTACAAGACCGTAACAATAAATATATACCATGCTGTAACCCCTGCAATAAATATCGGTGCATCTTCCAATAATATTTTATACGGAACCGTTGTTACGTTTAATGCCACGACCAGCTTTGGCGGTCCTTCTGCGATCATGCAATGGTATAAGAACAAGGTGATCATACCGGGGGCAAATAGCGCCAGTTATGCTTCCTCTTCTTTAAACGCCGGCGATACTATTTACGCCGTATTCAAGAGCAGTTATTCCTGTGCAATTGCTGATTCAGTGATTTCAAATAAAATAGGAATGACTGTCAGTTATACCATAAGCGGCGTTGTAAGAAGTCCGGCCGGGTGGGCCGTCCGCACTCCTGTATTCAATATCACGGGAAGTATCAACCAGGTTGTAACTGGCACCACTACCGGGAATTATTCGGTGGCGCTGCAGGGGGGCGCTGCCCGCAACTATCTGATTAAACCATCCAAAAATAATGATGTAAATAAAACGAATGGCGTATCCACGCTTGATGTGGCAATTATACAAAGCCATATTTTAAATGCAACTTTATTTAATTCACCCTATCAATGGATCGCGGCGGATGTTAACAGGAGCAATACGGTAACCTCTATCGATATACTATTTATTAAGCGACTCATACTTGGGTTGGATAATAGTTTCGCGGGGAACAGGCTATGGGGATTTGTAGATTCGAGTTACGGTATTCCTAATATAACAAAGCCGCTCCCCTACAAAGACAGTATTGTTTTTGCAGGGCTGTTAGCGAATAAAACTGCCCAGAATTTTATTGCGGTTAAATTAGGGGATGTCAATTTCGACTGGAACCCGGGCCTGGCCAGGCCTCTTGAACCATTGCCTGAGCCGGTCACTTTTTATTACGATGACGTATTAGTAAAGAACGGAGGTCAAATCAGGGTTCCGGTAAGGGTCAAAAATTTCAAGCTTGTGCTGGGCATGCAGTTCACACTCAATTATAATGACAAAGTCATGCAGTTGGAAGGGATCGAAAATAACAGGCTAAATATACAATACGCGGCAAATAAAAACAAGGAAGGTAAACTGGCATTTATATGGAACGATGACAATAACCAGTTAAGTAATTTAAATAACAATGACATACTAATGGAACTGGTGTTTACAACAAAAGCGCCCTTTGCTGAAGAAGACATATCTATTACTTCGGACATCACAGCTGTGGAATTATGGGATGGCAATTATAATAAACACAATATTGTAAAGGGTGGAGGTAAGATCATCAGTGCAACAGGAAACGATGTGAATTATACAACTGAATCCTGGACGATAACACCCAATCCGACACAGGGCATCGTGCAATTGAACACCCGGCTTTTACAGGAGAAAAGTATTAACATCAAATTATTGAGTGCTGACGGCAAAACTATTCTATCGCAATATAATCACCTGCCAAAAGGTATCAGTACTACACGGATCAACCTGGAAAAAAATGCGCGGCTTGCTGCCGGAATTTATTTTATAAAAGTGTCCGGCATGGATGGAAAAAGTGTCGAAAAGATAATGCTGGTTAAATAATCCGCTGTTGAAAACAACATAATTTTTTAAAAATGAAATTGGTATTAAAAATATCCTGGGCCGTTTTTTTATTACTTGTCGTGATGAACGGCGTGAATGCTCAACAAACTTTATTTATAGACAAGCAGGAATACAGTTGCGCGCCGGCATTCGATATCGCTGTAAGAACCAAAGGCATCAGTAAGGTGGTTGCATTACAAGGTACTGTTACATGGGATACCGCGATCGTTAAATTTAATAGTATCAGTTATGGTTCGGGTGCCATTGCTTTTAATTCCGGCAACGTAAATGTTGCAGCTTCGGCCAACGGCTACCTTACTTTTTTATGGGTTGAAAATAACCTGCAGGGGCAGTCGACACCGGATAATGCCGCACTCTTTACAATAAATTTTTTAAGCAAAGCATCAGGCAAAGGTAAAGGTGCGATAGCATTTGCCAGTGTACCTACGTCACTGGAGATTGACACGCTCGACGTCAATGGATTGCCTGCTGTAAACCAGGGCGCAGTATTTACGGGAGGTTATATTGTTACGCCCTACGTTTATAATTTCACCGGGGCAGGCAACTGGGACATTGCTGCTAACTGGAAAGACAATGCAATTCCACCAGCGGTATTGCCAACCTGTTCAGAGATCGTAATCAATCCTTCCGGTACAAATGAATCTGTTTTAAATGTACCTCAAACTATTTCCAGCGGTGCAAAGATGACGGTTATTGCAGGTAAAAAATTAAGGGTGCCGGGGAATTTGATTTTGCAATAGCAGGAGTAGGCATAGTGATACCAATGATACATTTTTTAGATGCATTCCCGATTTACCTGTATTCTTAAGGATGCAGAAAAGAAATGACCGGCAGAAGTGGACCTGGTTGTTTGCAAAAAAAAGCCGGTATTCAAAACCCGTAAGAAATTCTTTAAAGATAGTGGAAAGATATTGCCATCAAATTCCACAACAGGCAAGAAATTACTAGTCACTGGCAATTACTATGTTGATAACGGAACAGGCATTCCGGTAAAAATCTTCGACAAAATTTCCATCTTATTTTGAACGCTCATATGAAAGAAGAATTTTCGGGTAGGTATGTTAGAGAGCACCTGGAAATAAATTTAATTCTTACTTCCGTTTTAATATTATACCTTTCAAAAATTCTTTAAGCCCGGTAATCAATCCAGCTCCAGGTACTGGGTTGAGTCCTTACTGTAGATCCGTACAACCCGACCCTTACTATGATATTTACACGATGTGCTTTAGATATTTGCAATAATTGCCTGGCAATAAACCAGCGAAGAAAAAAGCCCGGAATAGATAATTAAAATTAATTCATTAGTATAAAAGGTCGCGTTATTTGCTATTGCATGTTATGTTCGATACTTTGTATACTGGCTGACAAGAATAAGCAAAGCCTTGTAACCCTTCGCTAATGCAAGGTTTTATTGTGAAAGCTGGTACCAATAGAAACCCGGACAAGTATTATTTTTTGCTTATCATCTTTATAACTCAATTAACCTAAACATTTGAAAAACGATCTCCACAAATTAACCATTGTCGATGAGCTGATTGTTGCTAACCAGGAAGTAATTTTCCAGAGTAAAGAAAAAAGAGAGGTCGAATTAGACATTGCCAACAAGTTACTTACATTTCAAAATGACGAAAAGGAGAAGCGTGCAGCAGAATTGGTTATTGCCAATAAGGAACTGGTTTTTCAAAATGAAAAGAAAGAAAAGCGGGCCGAACGGCTATTGATTGCTAACCGGAAGCTTGTTATTCAAAGTAAGTTGCAAAAGCACCAGGCAGAACAGCTCAGGGAAGCACTTGCAGAATTAGAATCTTTCTCTTATTCGGTTTCACATGACCTGCGTGCGCCATTAAGGGCGATCAGCGGCCTCAGCCAGGTATTGGCAGAAGATTATGCCGAAAAACTCGATGATGAAGCAAAGGGTTTGTTAGACGAGATCATTGCAAACTCAGACAGAATGGGCGAATTGATCGATAACCTGCTCGAGTTTTCGCGCATTGGTAAACAGCCTATAAGCCTGGGCGATGTAAATGTAAATCAATTGGTAACCGCAGTTATAGCGGAGCAACGATTATTGGACCGAAACAGGAAATTAACTATTGAAATTAAAAACCTTGAAAAAACGCAGGGCGACAGAAATATGTTAAAACAGGTTTTTATAAACCTGATTTCCAATGCTTTTAAATATACAGGTAAAAAAGAAGAAGCAATAATTGAAATTGGATCTTATTTGGAAAATACAAATTGCATTTATTACGTTAAGGATAACGGGGCGGGCTTTGATATGAACTATTATGATAAACTATTCGGCGTTTTCCAAAGATTGCACAGTAATACAGAGTTTGACGGAACCGGGGTAGGGCTTGCCATAGTGCAAAAAATAATTACTAAACACCACGGCAAAGTATGGGCCGAAAGCAAAGTAAACGAAGGGGCCTGCTTCTACATCTCACTGCCAAATTCTAATTAAATACATTTTTATAATATAAAATTTTTTTATGCTGCTGCTCGTGGAAGATAACAAATCGGATGCAATGCTTACTATGAGAGCCCTGAAAAAGCATAACCTTGCAAATATTGTCATCCATCTCACTGATGGCGCTGCAGCGCTTGATTTTCTTTTTGTAAGAGGGGCTTATAGCGATAGAAATATTTCGGACAAGCCCAAAGTGATATTTCTTGATTTAAAAATGCCAAAGGTCAGCGGACTTGAAGTACTTCGGCAGATTAAGGCTGATGAAAGAACAAAATATATTCCTGTAGTGATGATGACCTCATCAAAACTGGAAAAAGATATTATAGAAAGCCACCATCTTGGAGTAAACAGCTATGTTGTTAAGCCTGTCCGTTTCGAAGATTTTTCCAAAATTATTGCTGACCTCGGATTTTATTGGCTCGTTGTAAATAATGCGCCTAAATAACAATGATTGAAAATGATGCAAATAGTGAAAACGACTTAAGTGCAACGGCAGAAAAACTGGTGTATAATGTTATACCCGGCCCCGCTGCCAGCAAGGATTTAATTACCACCAAAGCATTACGGATACTGCACCTGGAAGATTTGCCGGCTGATGCTTTACTGGTAGCCAAAGCGTTAAAGAAAGCAGGTTTTGTTTTTGAGGAGCTGGTAGTTGAGACAAGGGAACGGTTCATAGACGCATTAAAGAATTTTTCACCCGATGTAATACTGGCCGACCATTCCCTCCCTTCTTTTAATTCAGCAGAAGCATTGGAAATATTCCAGGGTACCGGGTTGAAGATTCCATTTATACTTCTAACCGCAGCAATGTCTGAAGAGTTTGCGGTAGGAATACTTAGAAAAGGCGCCGAAGATTATATTTTAAAAGACAGGCTAAATCGTTTGCCTAATGCAATCCTGAGCGCGCTGGAAAAATTCAGGCTACAGAAAGAGCGCCAGGAATACTTAAATGAATTGATAATAAGGGAAAAACGTTTTCATGCACTTGTTGATAATGGTGCGGATGCGGTTGCAATACTTGATGCTAAGGGAAGGCCCGTTTATGTGTCTTCTTCAGTTAAGCGTATTTTAGGATATACGGAAGAAGAGCTGATGAACATAGATCTTTTTACAATTTCTCATCCTGATGACAC
Organism: Ferruginibacter sp.; assembly: GCA_039916545.1. Lineage (GTDB taxonomy): Bacteria > Bacteroidota > Bacteroidia > Chitinophagales > Chitinophagaceae > Ferruginibacter. The sequence continues at coordinate 17,070 of JBDSLD010000348.1, read as the reverse complement.
TGCGGCGCTCGGAGATGTTATGCAACAGGTAATGGCCAATCCGGGTATAGCTATTACCGGACATACCGGACGCATGCTTCATAAAGATGGTAGCTGGCGATGGATAGAAGCTACCGTAACTAATTTGTTGCATGACCCGGCTATCAATGGAATTGTCGATAATTTTCGTGATGTGACGGAAAGGAAAATTGCGGAAGAAAAAATCATCCATGCCAATCGTTTATACGCATTCATTAGCCAGGTTAATCAAACCATTGTCTATTCCCGTGATGAAAAAACAGTTTTCAAAGATGCATGTGAGATCGCCATTGTATATGGTAAATTTAAGGCGGCCTGGATCGGAATGTTCAACACCGAAAAACAACTTATTAGCCTGGTAGAGTCATGTGGGGTAGGCCCGAGGTACAATGCTCTTTTTACGAATGTACACTATGGAAAAGACGGTCCGCAATACTGCGTTTTAAAAAATGAAATTTCCTTTGTATCTAATGATATTCAAAATGACCAGCAGTTAAGTGACTGGAAAAAGTTAGCCGCCAGTGTGGGCATCGGATCCATCATGGTGCTGCCCATTAAAAAGTTGGGCGTTATCATCGGCACATTCAATCTCTATGCCACTGAAGCCGGGTTCTTTAACTCAAAAGAAATTTCGTTACTCGAAGAAACGGCCAGGAATATTTCATTTGCCCTGGATATTCTTGAAAAGGAGCGCTACAAATTACTGGCGGATGAAAAATTAGCAATAAGCGAACTTAGTTTAAAACAGGCGCAGGCTATTGCACATTTAGGGAGCTGGGAATTGAATTACAGCACAGGGATGGCAACCTTGTCCGACGAGCAGCTTACTATTTTTGGACTCAATATTGAAGAGAAAATACAATCTGTTGAATCCTTGCTGTCTTTTATTCATCCTGAAGATTTGGAGTATGTGTTGAGCATGATGGAAGAAGCGAAGACCGGCCTGAACAATCTAAATTTCTATCATCGAATTGCCAGGAGAGATGGAGCCGTAAGATATTTATACACGCAAACAAGGCCCAGGCTAAATAACGAGGGTGCGCCAACAGGGTTGCATGGAGTTTCCTGGGATATGACGGAAACAAGAAAATCTGAACGGGCATTGCGGGAATCGGAATCAAACCTGCACGCCATTTTTGAAAACACTTCCGAAGGATTTATACTCACAGATAATACAGGAATAGTAAAGTCATTCAATAATAAATCCAAAGAAATAATCAGCCTGAATACGGGAAAAGAACTCTCCGTTGGTGTGAGTCTTTTTGACTTTATTCATCCATCCAGGAAGGACCACTATAACGACGTTATTAAAAAAGTATTAAGCGGGGAAACGTTGCGGTATGACTATCCATACACCCATTTGAACGGCGAAATAAAATGGTTCGATTACAGGATCGATCCTGTTTATGTAAGCGGAGAAATAACCGGGCTCAGCATTACCTCTACTGATATCACGGAAAGAAAGCAGGGAGAACAACTGCTTCAACGATCAGAGTCCAATTTGAACGCGATAATCGAAAACACAGATGCCTTTATCTATTCGCTCGACCGGGAATTCAGGTACATCACTTTTAACAGCGCACTGCGTAATATGATGAAAGAGCTTTATGGAGTAACCATAAAGCCTGGCTACCAGGTATTTGATTTTATAACGGAATTTGAGCCCGGTCGCGTGCAGGAATGGCAGGACGTTTATTCAAGGGCGCTAAATGGTGACATCATAAAATTTGAGAAAGAATTTTTTGCCGACAATAATTATAGTTATACCAGCTTTTCTATTCATCCAATCTGGGAAAATAAAAGGGTGATTGGATTGTCCTGTTTTGTGCATGACATTACCCAGGAAAAGAAGGCGGAGGAAGAAACCCGTTTCAAAGCAAATTTATTAAACACGATCGGGCAGGCAGCCATCGCAACCGATATGCTTGGCAAAGTAAATTACTGGAACAAAGCCGCTGAAGTAATTTATGGCTGGACGAATGAAGAAGCGATAGGAAAGAATATCAAAGACCTTATACTATCGCACCAAACGAAAGATAGTGGTACTCATATCATTGAAGAATTAAAGAGCGGGCATTCATGGTCAGGGGAGTATATAGTTCAGCGTAAAGACGGAAAAGCCTTCCCCGTATTTGTGAGCGATTCCCCTATTTACGATCACAATAAAAATGTGTCAGGCATAATTGGTATTTCTTCGGATATCACAGAAAAGAAGAAACTGGAAAATCATTTGGATAAAGTTAACCAGCTTGCACGAATAGGAAGCTGGGAAATTGATGTGGCAAAAAAGTCTCTTTTTTGGTCAGCGATCACAAAACATACCCATGGCGTTCCGGAAGATTTTGTTCCGGATCTTGAAACGGTTATTGGATTGTATAAAGAGGGTCACAGCAGGGCATCTATTTCCCATGCGCTGAATGAGGCCGTTGAAAATGGAATTGCTTTCGACCTGGAGTTGCAAATTATAACACCAAAAGGGGATGAGCGTTGGGTCCGTGCCAACGGAGAAGCGGAGTTCGTTAGAAATAAATGCGTAAGAGTTTATGGAAGTTGCCAGGATATAGATAAAAGTAAAAAAGCAGAACTGGAAATTCTGAAAGTCTATGAAGAAAAAAATATTATTTTGGAAAGCATCGGGGATGCTTTTTTTGCCGTAGATAAAAGCTGGATAGTTACTTATTGGAACAACCAGGCGGAGAAAATGTTGCAAACCCCTAAAAAGAAGATCCTGGGCAAAAATTTGTGGAGCGTATTTACCGGCCAGGAAAATTCAGTATCCTATCAGCAATACCACCTTGCTATACTGACGAGGCAATTAACCTGTTTTAAAGATTATTATACTTCCTTGAATAAATGGTTCGAAATAAATGCCTATCCCTCCGAAAATGGCTTATCTGTTTTCTTTAAAGATATCACACAGCAAAAAAAATCTGAGGATGAGCGCGAAAAAATGACGGCCGACCTTCTGCAACGCAATACGGTACTTGAACAATTCTCTTATATCATTTCTCACAACCTCAGGGCCCCGGTAGCAAACATTATGGGTCTTTCATATACCCTTCAAAAAAAAGACCTGAATGATATCTTAAAAGAAAAGGTTACGGCCAGTCTTAGCTCCTCAGCAATTAAACTGGATGAAGTGATTAAAGACCTCAATGAAATTCTGAACGTGAGGCAGGAATTAAATGAACACACGCAAGTAGTAAATTTTGCCAGGCTCCTCCATAACATTCGTTTAAGTATCGACAGTTTAATTGTAAGCAAAGAAGCCATTATAACAGCTGATTTTTCAGCGGTAGAAGAAATGTTGACAATAAAAAGTTACCTGCATAGTATATTTTACAATATAATTTCTAATAGTTTAAAATATAGCCGGGCTGATATACCACCCGTGATCTCAATAAAAACCCAGCTGTTTAATAATAAAATTGTATTATCATTTAAGGATAACGGGCTTGGCATCGACCTGCAAAAAAGAGGGGATGAAATATTCGGCCTGTACAAGCGTTTTCATGCAAATAAGGCTGAAGGAAAAGGTATGGGTTTGTATATGGTTAAAGCACAGGTAGAAATGATGGGAGGAAAAATAAGTGTTTCAAGTGAAGTAAATAACGGCACGGAATTTAAAATTGATTTCGAAATCAGACAACAACAGCTATGAAAACACCTATCCGGTTTATTATCATTGACGATGATTCGACGAATAATTTACTTTGCGGTATTATGATCGAAGCGGCGGCGGGCGAATCACGAATTGACGATTTCCGGCACCCGGAAAAAGGACTTGAATATATCAAAGAACAATATTCGAGTGGTACACATCCCACCATTTTATTCCTCGATATCAATATGCCCACCTGTTCAGGCTGGGAATTTCTTGACCTTTTTGAAAAGTTGGATGAGAAAATAAAGGACCAGTTTAAAATCTATATGCTTTCTTCCTCACTAAATCCGGGCGATCAGCAAAGGGCCCTGGAGAATGAAAATGTGGTTGACTATCTCGAAAAACCGCTTAGCGAAAGCACCGTGCTTTCTATTCTAAATAGTCAAAACGGGCTGACCTGAAAATATTTTTTTCCTTTAAAAATTTTGAGTCCCGCTTTCATTATTGAAGTTATTGTAAAACCGATAACTTTAAAGCATGAATAGAATACTTACATACTTGCTTATTATTTGCCTTGCCCTGCCGTCCATTGTACTTGCGCAAAAGACCGATAAAAAATTGGAGGCTCAAATTCGTGAATTGATAAAGGACTTCCACGGTGACATAGGTGTATATGTACATTCGCTTAAAAATAACAGGGTCGTGTCCATCAATGCTGATTCGGTTTTTCCTACAGCGAGCATGATCAAAATACCAATCATTATTGGTGTGATGGATAAAATTGAGAAAGGAGAGCTGCAATATCACGAGGAGCTGCTCTATAAAGACTCATTACTTTATGAGGGAGTAGATATTCTTGGCTCATTTAAAAATAATGAAAAGATCGATCTCAGTAAGGTCATTATGCTAATGCTGACCATGAGCGATAACACGGCAAGCTTATGGTTGCAAAGCCTTGCCGGAACCGGCACACGCATTAATGAATTAATGGATAGCCTGGGAATGAAAGTGACAAGGGTCAATAGCAGAACGGCCGGGAGAGAGGCCAGCCGCACGCAATACGGGTGGGGACAAACATCGCCAAAAGAGATGGCGACATTGATGGAAAAAATAGTGAAAATGGAAGTGATCAACGAAAACGCCAGTGCAAAAATCTTACGCCTGATGGGAAGAAATTATTGGGATGAAGTCGCTGCTTCCCAAATTCCACCGGGTGTTTTTATTGCCAGTAAGGGTGGGGCGGTCGATGCATGTAGAAATGAAGTGTTGTTTGTTAACGGTAAAAATTCGCCTTACATCTTTTGTATATGCACCAATAATAATAAGGACCAGCGTTGGGATGAAAACAATGAAGCCTGGCAGTTATCAAGGAAAATATCAAAACTTTTATGGAAAAAATATCATTGAGGTATTCTTCTGCACCTTTTATCAAAACCTTAATTTTCTTTCATCGCCGATCTTGCCAAAATCAATGCCACCAATGTTAATGCAGCTGCAGCCGAAAGGTAATAGCCGACAAATTCAAGGCCATAACTTTTAGCAAGTTTTGTAGCGAGGTAAGGAGTTAGTGACGCACCCAAAATACCTGCTAAAGTAAAAGCTAAAGAAGCGCCTGTGTATCTTACAGCTACCGGGAAAATTTCAGCCAGCGCGGTTCCCAGCGGTCCATAGCAAAATCCCATCAATAACATGCCAAAAGAAAGGAAACCTATCAATATCAAAAGGTGCCCTGCAATAAATAAATGAGAGAAAAATATACCGAATAGGAAAACGAAAATTGAAGCCGCCATCAACATTTTACTCCGTCCGTATTTATCTGCAAATGCCGCTGAAACAATTATGCCGACTGCGAAAAATACCATCGAGATCATTTGGGCAATAAGGAAAGCGGAGTGCGGATAATTTAAATTGGAAGTACCCCAGCTCAAAGTAAATACGGTCATCAAATAAAATAATAAGAAAACAGTTACTGAAGCCAGGGTAGCTAAAAAAAGTGATTTCCCGTATTTACCAATTACATCTTTAATGGGCAGACTAACCCGTTCATTTTTTTCAATTGCTTTTAGAAAGTCAGGCGTTTCTACCAATTTTAACCGTACATATAAACCTACCCACACCAACAATGCACTAGCGATAAAAGGAATGCGCCAACCATAATTGAAGAATTGCTCATCACTCATAACATTTCCAAGCAACAGGAATAAAGTGGTAGAAAGTAAAAAGCCGATAGGCGCACCTAATTGCGGAAACATTCCGTACCAGGCCTTTTTGCCTGGTGGTGCGTTTTCAGTTGCCAATAGTACGGCGCCTCCCCACTCGCCACCGAGTCCAAGGCCCTGTGCAAAGCGCAATAAAGCCAGGAGTATGGGGGCCATGATGCCAATAGAATGGTAAGTGGGCAACAAGCCTATTAATACAGTTGCGCCTCCCATGGTCATTAGTGCCGCCACCAGTGTGGCTTTGCGGCCGATCCGGTCACCGAAATGGCCAAACACAGCTGCGCCTACCGGCCTTGCAAAAAAAGCCAATGCAAAAGTGGCAAGCGATTGTAAGGTTCCGCTCGTCGGGTCGCTGGAAGGAAAAAATAATTTAGGAAACACCAATACTGCCGCGGTTGCATAGATATAAAAATCAAAAAACTCAATGGTGGTACCCGCAAGACTGGCTATTAGCACACGGCTGGTAGAATTTGCCGGGCTGTTTTTGTATGACGCGCTCATAAATTTAATCTGTTGGCTGATCAATCATTCTGCAATAATAACTTGTAAAAGTAATATAAGGTCATTATTTCAAAATGAGCCAATATTTCTTTACAGCTATGCCAGGCGATCCTATGAAAAGGCGAGCGCTAAAACGAATTTCATTTTTCTTTCTTTATTGTGATGGATTTATTTTAAACCAAAAACAACTGGTGAAAGAAGTACCCCTATGCGTTAACAAAATTTTAGAATATTACGCTGGCTATGGAGTTTATAAAAATTTACTGAAATTTGATAAAAGTTTTTATTACCTGCGGGATTGGGCGAACGACGTGATTATGGTCTTCCGATATATAATTTAAAAATCATTGATCAATGAAAACCAGGAGAAATGTGTACATAGTAATAGGTGCTATTTTTATAGTGCTCAATCTATTTATCGATTTTGTCCGGTTATTTGATTATCAACCGGACCTCGCTGTCACGTCATTTAGTGTTGGATATTTGATAGGTTCCCATATATTTTTTAATCATCGGGTTGATATTACTTGGGATGGCCTATAAATTGCAAAAAGGAATTCGCCGTGAATTTGAAATTGGTAAAATGAAAAAAGAAATTGATTCTGTTGGTAGTGATCAGTAAGTTATGATAGCCGTGTTAAAGAATTGTGTTGCCGGATTTCAGCACACCTGTTCAAAGGCTGCTTCATCCCTTTGCACCATTAAAGATTTGATGGCATTTTTTTTCCACTTCCATCCCCGGGGGCCCGTATTCCCTTCGTATTAAAAATGTTGCTCCCAAAAATAATTTTTAATCTAACAACTGAATGACCGTTTACCCTATTTAATAAATAAAATATTTTTATTGATGTCGGGGTACAGATAGGTTAATCCATTAAAACACTGTTTAAAATACCGTATAAATACCTGCATAAATGGTAGCCTGGCTTATACCTTTGATTACAGATCTGTCCCCGGGAAATCGTTTTTTATCCTGCCATCATTAATCATTTATCAATTTAAAAATACTTTATATGGAAGCTGAATTTCAGGTTGCAGGTACTAATGCAAATGCATTGTTTACAATGAAACTTCACCGCGGCGACGGCATGTTGCTGCTGGGTATGAATTGGAAGATCGGCAATCCGCCACCGGACTTTGTCGGGTTCGCCATAGAATATAAAGAACCGGCAGGGGACAGGTTCTATGCATTGAAAAACCGGCTCTCCTTCGCCGGCAACTTGGGAGAAGTAAACCCGAATATTTTATCGACCAGGCTATCGCCGGTGCAAAAGTTTCGCTGGGTGCATTTTCCACGCAATGCGGATTTACCAGGAGAATTCACGTACCGGGTGACGCCCGTTTTCATGAACAGGAAAGAAGAATTAAGTTATGGTGAACCGCAGGAATCAGCCATAGAACTGCGGCGCGAGACCTATCCCGGCCAGCTGAATGTTTGTTACACCAGGGGCTTTGTATCTTCCCAGGCATTTGTTGACAAATTTGTAACCGACACAAAATCGATCTCAACCTTGCTGCCCGCCAAAGCAGCTGATGGACTCAATTTTAAGCCGACTCATCCAAAGAAAGAAGAAGCCTATGAATGGATGGGTTTTGAAGCAAGACGCGCCATACTGAGCCTGCTGGATGAAGCTATCGACGACAAAAAAGCCATAGTTAAAATTGTTGCCTACGATCTCAATGAACCGGAATTAGTATCGCGTATACAGAAGCTTGGTTCGAGGGTGCAGGTAGTAAGCGACGACTCTGACGACCATGGTAAACCAGACTCGGCAGAGACTGAAGCGCGTGGCTTAATTGCAACATCTGCAGGCGCAGCCAATATAATCCAGCAGCATATGGGCAGCCTTCAACATAATAAATTTATCGTGGTAAATGGTCCTAAAGTAAAAGCTGCGATCGGCGGGTCCACTAATTTTTCCTGGCGCGGATTTTATGTTCAATCGAACAATGCGATTGTAGTGCGCGGTAAAAAAGCCATCCAGCCGTTTCTCGATGCTTTCGAACAATATTTTACCAACAAAAAAAATACCACCGCCGATTTTGCCCATAGCCATGCCGCTACCTTTAAAGATCTTGGGCTAAAAAACATTGATGTAAAAGTTGCCTTCTCACCTCATTCGCCTGCCAACGCATTGCTAAGCAGCATCGGGGAAGATATTGGCAGTAATACTACCTCCAACCTTTTTTTCTCCCTGGCATTCCTGTACGAAACTAAAGGGCCCGTTCGCGATGCCATTAAAAAGATCAGGGATGATAACACGATTTTTACCTATGGCATATCCGATAAAAAGGTAGGCGGGCTTGATGTGACGATACCTGATGATAAGGTACTGGTTGTCAATCCCACCGCTTTGAGTAAACATGTACCCGAGCCATTTAAATCTGAGCCGACAGGTGGCGGAGGAACCCGTATGCACCATAAATTTGTCGTGATCGATTTTAATAAACCGACTGCCAGGGTATACACCGGTTCTTATAATTTCTCATCCCCGGCCGACACCAGGAATGGCGAAAATCTTTGGCTGATCCGTGACCGGCGCATCGCTGTATCTTATGTAGTTGAAGCCCTTTCGATGTTCGACCATTATTATTTCAGGATACTACAGGGGGCCGCCAAAGATGCCAGAAAGAAACTCGTATTGGCAAAGCCGCCGGTTGGGCCAGGTCAAAAAGCGTGGTGGGAAGAAGATTTTACAGACGCAAGAAAAATACTGGACAGGGAACTTTTTTCTTAAAAATAAATTTCGTTGTCAGCCGCAAAACTGTGAATGTGTCCTGGAATTATTCTAAGGGTGTATGTAAAGTGGCGAATGCGTATTTAACATTATTTCCCGATACAGCTTCTACATATAATTTATACAACTTAGGCTCATTGGGAACAAACAGAGAAAGAGAATTGCCTTCACCTTTCTTTTTTATGTATAGCGTATTCCCATACTGGTCCACTCTTAGCAGGTACCACTCAAAATGGATACCAGGTAAATCATCATTGCCGGGTTCCCAGCGTTCGTTGCTGCCTCTTTGCAATAAATGATAAGTATGAGTGGTATTTTCATAGATGGTCTCGGCAGGTTTTAAAATTCTTATATCAGGAATGGCTGATAAGCCAGCTGAATGATCGCCCCATAAATTGACAACCTTATCGAACAAATATTTTTTCCTTCCATCAAGATCCAGTAAGCCATTCAATGTAATATAATCTGTATTTTCTATGTCCTGCCAAGCTGGAATGGTGCCCGATCTTTTGATGGCCGGAATCAATGGCCACAGATCTACACTGACCTTTCCCCACGCGAGCCCTTCCGGTAAAGGCTTATCCAAATCCTTTAAATAAGTTGGATCAGTCTCCAGCATGTAAGTGTTGATCTGTGGTACCTGCGCTTTATAATATTGAAGCCGGCTGGCGCCCTTTTCATCCCAATGCAGATCAATGACGATAGGTCTTGATGTGTCTAAACTTCTGATGGCTACACATAGTTCCGAAAGCCATTTTGTATAAGTTTCCTGGAGGTAAAAATAGTCGGGGTAATACGTTTGTTTCGACAGGCGATACAATACGTCGTCTCCCACGCTCCAGGCAATAACATTTTTATTTCCCAGGTTCTCTTTTACCACGGATAGGATCTTTTCTTTTTGTTTGTACATAAGGCTGGTGTCCATTATTATACCTTCATTAACAGCCAGCCAGAACCGTGGTATTAAGTTTACTCCATTGGAAGCGATCACTCTTTTAAGTGTTTTATCATAAAATCCCGGCATCGTTCTTTCAATAGTATTGATCCCTATTTTTTTCATTTGCAACAGGTTGCTCTCAATGATCTTTGAGTTTAATGTATGCCTGTTTCTAAACCAATTGTATCCATTGTCGTACACAACGCTTTTTATACCGCCCGGCAATTTGTACATCACTTTTGAGCGGTCGACTGTGTGTATCGGTTGTTCCTCAACAATTACCGGCAGACTGGCTTTGGGCGAATTAGCAATGACTGCAGAACTTACGCTTTTAATATTGCTTTCATTATCCATTTCAATGACGACCGATCGTATCTCTTCAAAATCAGTGTTGATCACATCCCAGGTTGCTTTCCACCAATTTTTGGCGCCAGCTCTATTGCTCTTTAATTGTGTAATCATTACCGGTGGGCCCGACCTGAAGACGGGTAACAGGTGATACGGCCTGTACCTGTAATCAAAGCTGATGGCAGCGGTTTTTGACGGGTCCGATCCAAGGTCCAGGTTATCTACTCCCAGCCAGTCTACAAAAGCTGGTCCCGGGTAATAGCCGGCCACCGATGCGGTATCCCATGGCTTCCAAACCCATATCACTTTATTGCCACCGGCTTTTTCAAATTGTTGGTGGATATATTTCCAGGCGGCTACATAATTATCGGGATTGCATTTAACAGGCGAGAATAACGGGTACTTATTTTTGATGGGTTGATTATTGTAACATAGGTAAACAGGCTTGTTTAATTTAATGACCTGCCTGGCAAATGCCAGGATCATGTCATCGTACTTTCCTTTAACGATATTTACAAAAACATTCGTGTCTCGTTCCTGCCTGCGGTCATTGCCTTGTTGAAAAGGTTGCCAGGCGAGCAATGGCACAGCTTGCTGCGAGTAAATTTTTTGCAGGAAGGCAGTGTCAAGTATGTCTTTTTCTCCCTTGCCCCAGGGAATGTTTGCCGATATTATTGCGATGTCTTTTCTGCCGGCGGCTACTGCCAGGGCCGATTCCCGTTTTAAATTGTCATTGAGGCTATCGCCCGTTTTCAAGCCGTAATAAAAAGCATGAAGGCCGGGTAGCGGCTTTGGCAAAAAGACGGGTAACAGCTGTTGTTGCCGGTAGGCGAACACAAATGAGATGATCACCACGAATGCAAGCGGCAATGAGTATCTTCTTAAGATGCCGTGCGTCTGTATAATGAGCCATGTTTTCTTTCTAACCTTTCGTGCAACACTATTTACATACCAACGCTCTTTTTTATAACCGGAAATAAAGAAAATAAATACCATAAAAAATATCTGCATACATGCGAGCAACACCATAAAAATAGTATATGGATTATAGTCCCAGTACAAGCCGTAAATAATCGCTGAAAGTGATATTGCTGCGATAAGGAAATTGGGCAGATTCAGGATTAAAGGCAACGGGTCATTGTCATTTTTTGGCGTCGGTATGTAAGGCACTTTTTTACGGATCAGCGTGTAAAAGAATCCGATCGAATGTATCCACCAGGTACCGATCTGTAAAACACCGCCCACCAAATGAAACCCGCGCTCCCGTTCCTCCGCTACCCATTTTTGAACATAGTGCCTGATAAGAATACTCATCGTAAATGCCGGTAAGGTGGCTAGTAAAAAACTTACCATATCCATTTTTAACGGAACATAACCGGTAAAAAGCGAGATAACAGGTATCAAAAAATTAATGAAAAAAATAAGTCCCGACAAGTAGTGGAAGGGTAGTGTGAAGTAATGTAATTTTTGCCGCCACGTAAACTTCCTGAACAGTTTTGGATAAACCAGTAACAACAGTTCCCAGGTGCCGCGGCTCCATTTTAACTGCTGTTTATAATAAGACGACATCGTAGCAGGCACTAATCCCCTGGTTAGAATGGCAGGTACATAAATCGAGCGCCAGCCCTTTGCATGAAGCTGCATGGCAGTATGCATATCTTCCGATAAGCCACTTGCATGGCCGCCAATTGAATCAAGTGCCGATCTCCTGAATGTACAGTTGGCACCGATCGCCTGCACCGTGCCATAACTATGCATCGCCATCATCATCGGTCCGTAAAACTGGTAGGTTTGCTGTGCTGCACCCTTTGCCACCAGGCTCTCGTGCTGATTGTAATATGCCTGCACTATCTGAACAAAGCCAATAGACGCATCATCAAAATAAGAAACCACTTCATCCAAAAATTCGGGAGCCGGAACATGGTCGGGGTCAAGCACCACGCATAGTTCGCCTGTTGCATATTGTAAAGCGTTATTGATATTGCCCGCCTTTGCATTTTTCTTAATGGTCCTGGTTACGTGCCGTACACCAAGGCGGGCGCACAACTGCTTTACTTTGGGGTCGTCCGCTTCATCACAACACCAGGCAGTATGCGGGTAAGTGATTTTTTGAATCGCTGTCAACGTTTCTTCCAGCATTTCAAATGGCTCGCCCGGACAATAAGTGGTTAAAATATCAACGGCGTAGACCCTGGTAGTTACAGGTTTAATACCTGCGGAGATGGAAAAATAATGGTACCATTCATGCAGGAATTTAAGGCAGTAATAGCACATGGTCACCATTAGTAAAATATACAATGGCGTATTGCTGATGCTCTTTTTCTGCATCATCGTATACAGAAAAAAAAGGATGGCGACCAGGCCAATGAAGATCATTAACCTAAGCACTTTTTTTTCCCTGCTGGTAGGCGGTTGTATGAAAGACGGTTTGAGGTTCATTTTTCAACTACGTAAATAGGCGTATTGGAAGTAGCGCAATAACCTTTTGAATTATACACGGTAACAAATATCCTGTAGGGGCCTTCTTTAACCGGCGCTGTAAAATTACCTGCCGGTAAAGTACTGTCCGGAACGAGTGCCGCCACCGGCTTCGGTTTTTTAAAATTCTTCCAGGATTTACCCCAGTTTTGCCAATCTTCTTCCAGCACCTTCCAGTAATAATGAAGCGAATCATCGGGCTGGTGGTCCTGCAATAAAACTGCTGCTTTATGGGTAGAGCCGGCACTTAAAATGATATTGTCGTTTGCGCCCAGGCTGTCGATTAACATATATTGGATCAGTGGCGATTGATGCGTTGTAATGGTGTCTGTCCAGCAATTATTCAACACCTCCTTTATCTCCGTCGGACTTCCATCGTCATTGAAAACACTATACCAGGTGTACGTGTATTCAACCCGGCTTCCCCAATAAAATGCTACAGATCCCAAAAACCTCGGATCATTTAGCGGCATGTAATTCTTATAAAACTCATAAAACTTTTCCGCTCTTTTTGTGCTGGTATTTTCTATGGGTGCTCCCCAGGTAGTATTGTTCGCTTCCCATCCGCCATCCGGCGACCATTCAGATACCAGGTAAGGTCCGTTCCAAAATAGTTTTATCTTATCCAGGTCCTGCCCAATCGTTTTAATGCGGTTGTACGTATTGATGCAGATAAAATCCAGTCCGGGTAACCGCCACCGGATGTTCAGAATATTTTTAGTTGCCACATTCATGGTGGATGTACCCACCGGATGCTGCGGATCAATATTGTTGATCATGGCCAACAGCCTGTCATATGTTTTATAAAATGAGGTGGAGGTAAACGTGAAAGGGAAAGTCAATTCGTTACCCAGGCAATATGCCAACACGGCCGGGTGATCCCTGTATTTGTTGACGATACCGCTGTAGGCATTGAACAGCGCGGACGCATTTTTTTTATCATTGTAGAACTCAAGGTTTTGCCCGTCAGGAATATCCAGCCCGATGATCACGTAAACATGGTAAAGAGAAGCTTCGCGAAGGGCATTTTCCAATGCGGCTGTATCCCAGCAGGTAAGGGTATTGCCTCCGCATTCGGCTAATTCTTTGATGTGTGTAAAACCAACTCCGCCTTTAACCAGGAAAGGTTGGTTGTCTTTATAAATACTAAACTGGCCGTTCTTTTCTTTTATTGCTACTTTCCCCAGGCCTTTTAAAGCAGGTGATTTCTTCGGCCCTCTTTCCTTATAAAATAAAGTGGCCAGCCCCATTACTCCCGTAAATGAAAATAACGCTATCCATAAAAGCAATCCCTTGCCAAATTGTGTTTTTTTTCTTGTTCGTTTCAAGGTAGGTAAGGCCAGTTGACCTTATTAGTCATCAAATGGATATATTTCTAACGTTTTTTGTACAAAAATTATTTTATTGGATGATTGGAGATCGAAAAATTTTACGTTGCTAACAGACGATTATCATAGAAATAAATCCTTTCGAATTTGAAAAAATGCCACAGGGATAAAGTGCTTAAGTCAAATTGGGATTTAATTGCTGGTCATTGATAGGAATAGGTGCCCGGTAAAAAGTATGTTGCGCATCATCCGGGATATTTTTTAACGGTTCATCACCGGCATTCCTGCTGGCATTAGCTTTGGCTACGGATTGCGTGCGAAGTAAGTCAATGAAAGCCAATCCGAAAACTTTAATAGAATCTACGCTGAACCTGTCTCAAATTTTCGGCTCCGGGTTTATGGCGCGGTATAATCTTTTATCCTGCAAGGAATAAAAAAAAATTGTTTACATAGAAATCAAAACAGAGAATATATTTGGAAAATGACTATTTTTCTTGATATTGCATGTTCAAAAGATCGCTTCATTTTGATGCCTGAAACGCTGGGCATTGAATTCGGATTGTTTGTGTATGGAAAAGGCGCCGCTACTGTTAATGCCTCTTTCGTTTTTTTGTTTTAAACCGATTTTCTTCCGGCTGTTATCTTACCGGCCAGGCTATAGGCATGATTGCCAGTATTGCCCGGCCGGGCAGACTTTCTAATTGTAACCTTGACGTTTATAAATACGGTCATGTCCCCGCGGCATATATTATTGTTGTGTAAAGCCACAAGGGTATCGGGCATTGATCCGGCTAAAATTTTATCAATAAATTAAAAAACAAAATACATCCATGAAAAATTGCATGAGAATAACAGCCACATTCGCGTTATTATTATTTCATTTCGGTGTTCATTCACAAGCTTCCGGCGACACTTTATTGAAAGGTTTCTTAACACCACCCAATGCTGCAAAGCCACGCGTATGGTGGCATTGGATGAATGGCAATATCACAAAAGATGGCATTGCCAAAGACCTGCATTGGATGAGCCGTTCAGGTATTGGCGGCTTTCAAAATTTTGACGCCTCGCTTGGCACCCCACAGGTTGTAGAGAAGCGTTTGAGTTTTATGACGCCCGGGTGGAAAGATGCTTTTCAATTCACCACAAAGCTTGCAGATTCATTGCACCTGGAAATGGCCATTGCGGGTTCCCCGGGCTGGAGCGAAAGTGGCGGCCCCTGGGTGAAGCCTGAAGATGGCATGAAAAAAATTGTATGGAGCGAAACAATTGTCCCGGAGGGCAAAACCTTTAACGGCGTCTTGCCCGCACCACCTTCTGCAACAGGCACCTTTCAAAATATTTCAACGAAAGCGGGAGCCGGTCTATCAGAAACGACTACTGAGCTCCCTATGTTTCATAAAGACATTGCCGTGATCGCTTATAAAATTCCAACTGCCGACATAGTCCTGGCGAAATTGAAACCGGTGGTCACCTCAAGCAGGGGCCATTTTGACCTCGCTCAACTAACAGATGGAGATGTCGGCGCTACCAACCTGCTTCCAACAGATAGCAGCGGGTATGCGTGGATACAATTTGAGTTTGACAAGCCACAAACGATTAAAGCTATCACTATTGTAGGGGGCGGCGACAGGGGCCCATTTGGTTTAAATGGTGACCTGAAAGAAACCCGCAGCCTGGAAGCAAGCGATGACGGCGACAATTTTAAACGGGTATGTTTTGTACCTGCAGGAAATGTACTTCAACAAACAATCCTTGTACCTGTCACTACGGCGAAATTCTTTAGACTTACTTTTAAAGATCCCCCGACACCTTTTAGCCTTGCATCTTTAATTGGTGTTGGTGGCGCCGTAAAACCGCCTGCAGGCACCGATATTGCCGAGATTGTTTTGCATACTGCGATCCTGATAAACAGGTTCGAGGAGAAGGCAGCTTTTGCGCCCGCTACTGATCTTTTTGCCAACCAGACGCCTGCATCCGAAGATGTTATTTTACAGACAGATATTATCGACCTTTCAGCAAAAATGACTACAGACGGCACACTTAACTGGACACCGCCTTCACCCGGTAACTGGAAGATCATTCGCTTCGGTTATTCGCTGATCGGCATTAACAACCATCCGGCTTCTCCCGAAGCAACGGGCCTGGAAGTCGATAAGCTCGATCCCGTAGCAGTAAAAAAATATTTTGAAAATTACCTTGATCAATACAAAAGTGCAACAAATGGATTAATGGGTAACAAGGGCGGACTGCAATATATGGTTACAGATAGCTGGGAAGCGGGCGCACAAAACTGGACCGGCAATATGCCACAGGAGTTTAAAAAACGCCGTGGTTATGACCTGCTTTTATGGATGCCGGTACTTACCGGGCATATCGTAAAAAGTACGGAAGCAAGTGAGCAATTTTTATGGGATTTTCGTAAAACATTGAGCGAGCTGGTGGTCGCCTACCACTATGACCAGTTGACCACTATCCTTCAGCAACGTGGCATGAAACGATATTCCGAATCTCATGAAAGTGGCCGTGCGCTTATCGCGGACGGAATGGATGTAAAGCGTACAGCAGCCGTTCCGATGTCTGCCATGTGGACGCCCGGCGTCATCAATGGCGGCGTGCAGACAGCCTATAAACTGGATATACGCGAGTCGGCATCGGTGGCACATATTTACGGACAAAACCTTGTTGCCGCTGAATCACTGACTGCCTTTGGCATTGGTGGAAGTGCCTGGTCCTATTCACCGGAAAACTTAAAACCCACCGCAGACCTTGAACTTGCAAGCGGGCTGAACAGGTTCGTAATTCATACATCAGTTCACCAGCCCACTGATAAAATTCCAGGCCTGGGCCTTGGGCCATTCGGCCAGTGGTTCAACCGCAATGAAACATGGGCTGAACAGGC